>DATIOB010000211.1:0-6812 GCA_035473605.1 Conexibacter sp. | reverse complement strand
GGCTGAGAAGGTGATCGTCGTGCCGAACCTCGTCGACGTCGACGAGGTCCACTTCGACGCCGCCGCGCGCGAGCGGCTGCGGGGCGAGTGGGGCGTGCGCGAGGAGACGCTCGTCGTCGGCCTGATCTCCCGCTTCCAGCGGCGCAAGCGCAACGACGTCGTGATCGATGCGATGGAGCACCTCGACGGCGACGTGCTGCTGGTCGTGGCCGGCGAGGGCGAGGAGGAGGCGGCGCTGCGCGAGCGCGCGGCCCCGTATGGCGAGCGGATCCGCTTCGCGCCGAACGTGCGCGGCCACGTCGAGGAGTTCCTCTCCGCCTGCGACGTGCTCGTCTTCGCCCCCAGCCCGACGGAGGGGGCGCCGCGCGTGATCGTGATGGCGCAGCTCGTCGGCGTCCCGGTCGTCGCGACCGACCCCGAGGGCGCCGCCGGCCTGATCCAGCCCGGCGGCGGCGTGATCTGCTCCCCGTCGCACGATCCGCGCGCCGTCGCGGCGGCGGTCGCCGCCTACCGCGACGACCCCGAGCGCCGCCGGCGCGAGGGCGCGGCCGGTCGCGAGGCCTGCCGCGAGCTGCACGCGCCGGAGCGGACGCTCAGCGCCGTCGAGCGGCTGTTCGGGCTGCGCGACTGACGCGCCTGTCCGCGCCGCGCGCCGCTCAGCGTCGCAGCCGGCCGCGCAGCTCGCGCAGGCGGTCGGCCTGCGCGCCGGAGAGCGCGCGCTTGGCGGCCGCGCGCAGCTCGCGCGAGCCGATCTCCGGCAGCGTCCGCGCGAGCGTCAGCGGCAGCCGTCTGCCCGGCACCGCGAGCACGTTCCAGGCGACCGGGTCGTCGCCGTCGGCGAAGCGCAGCTTGTACGGCTGCTGCCCGGGGCCGAGGTCCATGCGCGCGTCGCCGCGCTCGAAGCACTCCTCGATCGCGTCGAAGATGCTCAGCTGGGCCGGCTTGAATCTGGCGAAGCGCTCGTCCCAGCCGCCGTTGTAATAGAGCACCTCGCCGCCGGCCTCGCCGAACAGCTGCGCCGAGATCGCCTCGCCCTCCAGCTCCAGCAGCCGCAGGCGGAAGCGGCCGCTGTCGAGCAGCAGCCGCCCGACCGCTTCGAAGGCGGCCGCGAGCCGCTCGCCGAGCGCGACGATCGGCGAGTCGCCGCGGCCCTCCCAGCGGTCGGCGTGAAGCCGCATGAAGGTCGCCAGGTCGTCGTGCAGCGACGCCTGCGTGCTCGCGCGCGAGACGCCGCCGGCCGCCTCGAACTGGCGCCGGGCGCGGCGCATCTGCCCGCGGAAGTTGGAGCTGCGGCGGGCCAGCCAGGCGTCGAAGGAGGCATCGCCGAGCGAGACGACCGGCGAGCCGACGACGGCGTACTGGCGCAGCGGCGGCCGCAGCCGTCCGGGCCAGCCGGCGGCCAGCGCGAGCGGCCAGCAGGTGTCCAGCGGCGCGCTCTCCAGCAGCACGACGTCGGGGCGCGGCTGCGCGCGGTCGAGCGCGCCCGCGATCGCCGCGCCGACCTCCCACTCGCGCCCCGGCAGCGCCAGCGGCGAGGTGCGCGGGATCTCCGGCACCATCAGGCGGTACTCGACGCGGCCGGGCAGCCCGACGCCGGCGGCCAGCGGCGCGAGGCCGACGAGCCTGCCGCGCTCGCGCACGGCGACGACGCGCGCCTGCTCCTCGGGTGCGCGCAGGTGCCGCCACAGCGTCAGCATCCACGCCGGCGCCGTCATCGGCTGGCGCGCGGCGACCGCCAGCTCGTCCCATTCGGGCGCGAGCGCGTCGAGCGCCTCCAGCTCGCTGACCAGCTCGACCTCGAGCTCAGCCACCGGACCGTCTCCCGAGCGTGCGCAGGCGCTCCAGCTGCTCCGGCGGGAGCGCGCGCAGCGCCGCGTCGCGCGCGCCGGCGCGCAGCAGCGCCGGAGCGCTGCGGGCGGCGGTCAGCGGCAGGCGCGGACCGGGCGGCAGCAGCATCATCCAGCCCAGCGGGTCGCCGCCGTCGGCGAAGCGCAGCTTGTACGGCTGCTCGCCGACGCCGAGGTCGAGCTTCTCGGCGCCGCGCGCGAACGCCTCCTCGACCGCCTCCAACAGGCAGACGAGCGACGGCTTCAGCTTCGCGTGGCGCTCGTCCCAGCCGCCGTTGACGAACAGCACGTGGCCGCCGGCTGCGAGGAAGACCTGGATGCAGACGGGCTCGCCGTCCAGCTCCAGCACGCGGACGGAGAGGCGGCCGTCGGCGAGCAGCGGCTCGCCCGCCTCCACGAGCAGCGCGGCGAAGCGGTCGCCGAGCGCGGCGAGGTTGGAGGCGCCGCGGCCGTCCCAGCGGCTCGTGTGCAGCCGCACGAAGGCGGCCGCGTCGGCCGCCAGCGTCGCGTGGGTCGAGACGCGCGAGCTGCCGCCGGCGGCGGCGAAGCCTCTGCGCAGGCGGCGCATCTGCTGGCGGAAGTTGGAGCTGCGCGCCGCCAGCCAGGCGTCGAACGACGGCTCGCGCAGCGCCACGAACGGGGCGCTGTCGACGTGCCAGCGGCGCAGCGGCGGACGCAGCGCGCCCGGCCAGCCGTCGCGCAGGGCGGTCGGCCAGTGGGCGGCGAGCGGCGTCCCCTCGAGGATCAGCGCGTCGGGGCGCGGATCGGCGGCGGCGAGCGTCTCGCCGATCGCCTCGGCGACCTCCCACTCGCGCCCGGCGCGCGCCAGCGGCGCCAGCCGGCCGGCGATCTCGATCCCCGGCACGCGGTAGTCGATCCGGCCGCTGCCGGGCGTGACCGCCAGCGGCGCCAGCCCGATCAGCTCGTCGCCGTCGCGCACCGCGATCGTGCGCGGCACGGTCTCCGGCGAGGGGACGTGGTGCCACCACGCGAGCACCCAGGCGGGGGCGAGGTGGGGGAGCCCGTTCTCGGCCGCGAGCGCGTCCCAGCCGTCCGTCAGCGCGGCGAGCCCATCGAGGTCGGTGATCAGCTCGGCGTCGGACACCGCGGGCGATGGTAGTCGCCCGCCACCCCCGGCGGTAGCCGCTACCCCGCCTTGAGCCCGCGCAGCTCCGATATCCGGATCACGCCGAGCCCGACGACGCCGGCCGCGTAGAGCAGCCCGCCGATCGCCACGGCCGGCACCAGCCCGAGCGGCGAGGCCAGCTCCATCGCCCCCGCCATCGCGGCCGCGATCGCGATCGTCGTGAGGATCCGCCACGGCCGCAGCGTCAGTCTCAGCGCGAGGATCGCGGTGCCGAACATCAGCGCCATCGTCAGCCCCTCGGTCGCGACCGTCGCCCACGCCGAGCCGAGCGCTCCGTAGCGCGGGATCAGCAGCACGTTGAGCAGGACGTTGAGCGCGGCGCCGATCGCGGCGTAGAGCGCGAGCCGCCACAGCAGGTTCAGCAACGGCGCCAGGTAGCCGGCGAGCGAGCCGTAACAGATCAGGACGAAGGCGATCATCAGCACCGGCAGCACGTCCGCCGAGCGCGCGAACTCGGGGCCGTAGAGCAGGTTGACGATCTGGTCCGACATCGCGACGGTGACGGCCAGCACCGGCAGCGAGACGACCGCCATCACGTCGGCGGCGATCTGCACCAGCCGCCGCACGCGGTCGGGGTCGCGCTCCCAGATCGCGGAGAAGACGGGGAAGAACGACGTCACGATCGCGATCGGCAGGAACAGCAGCGGGGACAGGAAGCGGTAGGCGGCGCCGTAGAAGCCGGCCTCCTCGGAGTCGCCCAGCTTGAGCAGCAGGACGGCGTCGATCTCGTAGTAGATCGTGATCAGCAGCGCCGCGAGCCCGAGCGGGATCGCCTGCCGCGCCAATGGCTTCCACAGCTTGCGCCCCTCGCGCCAGGCGATGTGGCCGTGACGGCGGGTGACGATGATCTGCAGCGTCGCGACGATCGTCATCGAGCCGACGTAACAGGCCGCGAAGGCGATGACGCCGGCGTCGAGGAACGAGAGCGTCAGCACCGAGATCAGCCACAGGAAGGCGAACAGCAGCCCGAACATCTGCGGCAGGCCGGAGCGCAGCCGCGACTGGAAGATCGCCATCAGCGACTGCGGGCCGGTCGAGAGGATCGTCAGCGTCATGATCCAGCCGACGACGTGACCCTCGGTGCCGCCGCCGAGGAAGATCGGCACCGCGACGGCGCAGATCAGCGTCGCCACGACCGACAGCGCGGCGCGCGCGCTGGCGAGCGCGCCGAGCCACTGCGCCTCGCGCTCGGGCTCGGCCGCCATCCGCTGCGTCGCGACGGTCGTGAAGCCCAGCTCGGTCAGCGCGCCGAAGATGCCGACGAAGGCGCTCGTCGCCGTCCAGACGCCGAAGCCGTCCGGGTCGAGCGTGCGCGCGGTCAGCGAGACCGTGACGATGCTGATCGGGATGCTGACGACGCGCGCGCCGAGCTGGATTCCGACGTTGGTGGCGATGTGACGACCACCCGCTTCACCGGCTGCGCCAGCGGCGCCCCCGTGCAGCAGGCGCCGCACGAGCGCTCTCAGCCTGGCGAACATCTGTGGGATACTTTCGCAGTCTTGCGTGCGCTCGTCGTCATGACGTCCCCGCCGACCCTCGAAGGAGGAGCGGCAGAGCGGTGCGCACTGGGGTTGATACGGGGCCTGCGGGCCCATGGCGTCGAGACGCTCGGTTTCGCGCCCGACGCCCGTCCGCAGCCCGCGCCGGCTCCGCCGGCCGACATCCCGATAGAGCTGATGCCGCTCGAGTACCCCTCGCGCGCCAATCTCCGCTGGCAGCGGCTGGTCGAGCCGCAGGGCTGGCTGCGCAGGGGCGCCTTCGCCGCCCGCCTGCGCGAGCTGCAGCACGACTTCGACGTCGTCCACTGCGTCGGCCTCGGCGGCAGCTCGACGATCCCGCTGCTGGAGCGGCCGGCGGTCGCGCAGCTCGACTGCGTCACCCGCCGCGATCGCGACCTCGCGCCGCCGTGGCGCCAGGAGGGGCGCGTCACGATAGAGCTGCTGCGCGCCGAGCGGCGGGTCCTGCGCTCGGCCAGATGGGTGCTGGGCAGCTCGCCCGAGGTCGCCGACGCCTTTCGCGCCGCCGCTCCGCACGCGCACGTCGCGTTCGCGCCGCTGACGCTCGACGAGTCCTACTACAGCGGCACCGCCGCGGTGCAGGAGCCGATCGCCGGACTGATCGGGACCGCCCGCTGGCCGGTGACCGCGAACGCCGTCGAGCGCCTGCTGACGCGCGTCTGGCCGCGCGTGCTGGAGCGCGCGCCGCAGGCCCGCCTGCGGCTCGCCGGCTTCGGGATGGAGCGCGCCGCCTTCCCCGGCCTGCCCGACCTGCCGGGCGTGGAGTGGTGCGGCACGGTCGACTCGGCCAACGACTTCCTGCTCGGGCTCGGGCTGCTGCTCTATCCGCTCGGCCGTGGCAGCGGCGTGAAGGTCAAGGTGCTCGAGTCGATGGCGCTGGGGCTGCCGATAGTCACGACCCCCGACGGCGCCGAGGGGATCATCTCCCGCGACGGGCTCGTCGTCGAGGAGGACGACGAGCGGCTCGCCGCTTCCGCCGCCGCGCTGCTCGCCGACCCCGCCGCGCGGCGCGCGGCCGGCGCCGCCGTCAAGCGCTCGTTCGCCGAGCACCAGGCGCCCGCGCCCGTCGCCGAACGGGTCGTCGAGCTGTACGAGCGGATGCTCGGAGGCGCCCCCAGACGCGACGTCCACAGCAGCACGGTCGCCCCGTGAGCGCGGCGCCGCGGCTGCTCGCCTACACGGAGAGCAGCGCGGTCGGCGGCGCCGAGCTGGTGCTCGGCTTCCTGCTCGGCGAGCTGGCGCCGGAGATCGAGGTCGGCCTGCTCGCGCTCGACCGCGACGTCGGCGAGGAGATCGCGGCGTGGCGGCCCGGCACGACCGTCGCGACGGTGCCGGCGCCGCGCGGCCCGCGCGACCGCGCGGCGCTCGCCGCCCACCGCCGCGCGATCCGCGACTTCGCGCCCGACCTCGTGCACGCGAACCAGACCCATCCGTGGGGCTGCGCCTACGCCGAGGTCGCCGCGCTGCTGAGCCCGGGGGTGCGGGTGCTGGCGGTCGAGCACCTGCCGAAGCCGTCGGCCGTGCCGCGCGTCCAGCTGCACGCGCGGCGGCTGATCGCGCGCCGCCTCGACGGCCACGTCGCCGTCGGCGAGCGTGCCGCGCGCCTGGTGGAGGAGTACGTCGGCCTGCCGGCCGGCTCGGTCGGGACGGTCGAGAACGGCGTCCCCGCCGTGCAGCCGGAGCCGCTGCCGCGGATCGCCGCCGCGACCGAGGTGATCGTCGGCTCGCTCGGCCGGCTGACGCCGCAGAAGGGCTACGACGCGCTCGTGCGGGCGCTGCCGCTGCTGCCGCAGGTGACGGTCGTGCTGGTCGGCGACGGGCCGGAGCGGGCGGCGCTGGAGGCGCTCGCGGCGTCGCTCGGCGTCGCGTCCCGCCTGATCGTCACGGGCTGGACCGCCGACGCCCGCGCCCACCTCGCCGGCTTCGACGTCTTCGCGCTGCCGTCGCTGTGGGAGGGCCTTCCGCTGGCGATCCTCGAGGCGATGCTGGCGGGGCTGCCGGTCGTCGCCAACGACGTCGGCAGCGTCGCCGAGGCGGTCCGCGACGGCACCACCGGCTTTCTGCTGGAGGCCGGCGACGAGGCCGCGCTGGTCGACCGCCTGGGGCGGCTGGCCGGCGACGCGGAGCTGCGCAGGCGGCTCGGCGCGGGCGGGCTCGCGCTCGCGCAGGAGCGCTTCACCGCCGCCGCGATGGCGCGCCGCTACGAGCGCCTCTACGGCGAGCTGCTCGGCCGCCCGGTCGGCGCCGCTGCCGCGATCGCATGAGCGGCCGCGGCCGTCGCCGCGCTCCCGGCCCGGCCGC
>DATIOB010000210.1:0-2742 GCA_035473605.1 Conexibacter sp. | reverse complement strand
TCTGGGAGAACCTGCTCGACCCGCAGGCGGGGATCGGCAGCGCGCTCGGGATCCCGGGGCTGGAGGGGACGTCGTTCTTCGGCGACCCGTCGCTGGCGCTGCCGGCGGTCGCGTTCGTCGACATCTGGCACTTCTGGGGCTTCCTGCTGGTGCTGTTCCTCGCCTCGATGCAGTCGATCGACCGCGAGCTGTACGAGGCCGCGCGCGTCGACGGCGCCGGGCTGTGGCGCGAGTTCCGCGACATCACGCTGCCCGGGATCCGCCCGACGCTCGTGTTCGCCGTCGTGCTCGTGACGATCTGGTCGTTCCTGACCTTCGACTACGTCTACATCATCACCGAGGGCGGCCCGGCCGGCTCGACCGAGACCGCCGCGACGCTGCTCTACAAGGAAGTGTTCGAGTACAACGAGGCCGGGTACGCGGCTGCGATGGGGCTGACGCTGAGCGTCGTCGCGTTCGTCGTGATGGCCTTCTACGGAATCGCGCGAAAGCTCGGGTGGCGCGTATGAGGAACTACCGCTCGACACCGGTCTACGCCGTGCTCGCGGCGCTGCTGGTGTTCGCGATCGGGCCGCTCGTCGTGCTCGTCTTCAACGCGCTCAAGACGCGCAGAGAGGCGGCGACCGACGCGATCGGCCCGCCGTCGAGCGTGCGGCTGCAGAACTTCGTCGACGCCTTCGATCAGGGCAACCTCGGCCAGACGATGCTCAACAGCGCGCTGATCACAACCGGCACGGTGATCGGTGTCTGCGTGATCGCCGGCCTCGCCGCCTACGCGCTGACGCGGCTGGAGATCCGCGGCGGCGGCGCTGTCACGGCGTACCTGCTGGTCGCCACGGCGATCCCCGCGCAGCTGTTCCTCGTGCCGCTGTTCTTCCTCTGGACGAACCTCGGCCTCTACGACAGCCGCATCGGGCTCGTGGTGATCTACTGGGCGCTCTACTCGCCGCTGGCGACGCTGCTGCTGCGCTCGTACTTCGTCGGGCTCCCGCGTGACTTCGAGGACGCGGCGCGGATCGACGGCGCGGGCGAGCTGCGCGTGCTGCGCGACGTCGTGCTGCCGCTCGCGCGGCCCGGCCTGACGACCGTCGCGCTCGTCGTCGGCCTGTTCGCGTGGAACGAGTTCTTCTTCGCGATCACCTTCCTGCAGGACGATTCGAAGATGCCGGTCGTGACCAGCTACCTCGCCTTCACGCAGAGCTTCACGCGTGACTGGACGCTGACGAGCGCCGCGGCGCTGATCATCGTGCTGCCGGTGCTGGTGCTGTTCATCGGGCTGCAGCGCAAGTTCATCGACGGACTGACGGCCTCGGGGCTGAAGGGGTGATGTCACGGTGACGCGCGTGATCGTGGTCGGCTCGGTCAACGAGGACCTCGTCGTGCGGGCGCCGATCCCGGCGCCGGGGGAGACGGTCGCCGCGAGCGAGCCGCTGGCGCTGCTGCCGGGCGGCAAGGGCGCCAACGCCGCCTGCGCGGCGGCGCGGCTCGGCGCCGAGACCGAGTTCGCCGGCTGCGTCGGCGACGACGAGGCCGGCGAGCGCGCGCGCGAGCAGCTGACGGCGGCCGGCGTCGGGATCGAGCAGCTCGCGGTGTTGGAGGGCGTCGGCACCGGCCGCGCGGTCGTGATCGTCGACGACGGCGGCGAGAACGCGATCGTGATCGCGGCCGAGGCGAACGGGCGGCTCGACGCCGCGCGCGTGGAGGCGGCGGTCGCGGCCTTGGCGGTGCCGGGCGCCGTCGTGCTGAGCAACCTCGAGATCCCGGAGGCGGCGGTCGAGGCGGCCGCCGCCGCGGCGACCGCGCACGGGCTGCGCTTCGTGCTCGACCCGGCGCCGGCGCGCGCGCTCGGCGACGCGCTCGTCCCGCCCGGCGCGGTGATCGTGCCGAACGAGCACGAGCTGACGCAGCTCGGCGCGACGCCGGCCGAGCTGCTGGCGCGCGGCGCGAGCGCGATCGTCGTGACGCGCGGGGCGGAGGGTGCCGAGATCCACGAGCCCGGCGCCGAGACGCCGACGCGGATCCCCGCGCCGGCTGTGCGCGCGGTCGACACGACCGGCGCCGGCGACGCCTTCCGCGGCGCGCTCGCCGCCGAGCTGGCGGCAGGGCAGGAGCTTCACGCGGCGGTGCGCCTCGCGGCGGCCGCGGGCGCCCACGCGACGACCGCGCCGGGAGCGCGCGGCGCGCTCGGCGACCGCGCCGCGATCGAGGCGCTCCTCGCGGGCTGAGCAGCAGGCGCAGCAACGAGCAGCACTCACCGTTCACACACGGTCGTAGAGGAGAGAGATGACGATGCGCAGAATGTGGGCCGCGGCCCTCGCGTTGGCGTGCGCGCTGACGGCTCTGACGGCGGGCACCGCCGTCGCCGACGGCGGTCTCACGAGAGACAAGTGGTGGCAGCAGCTGACCGGCGAGAAGACGATCAACGCCCGCTTCTACGGGCTGACGCTCGACGAGGTCAGAGACGACCTCGACCAGATCGCCGCCGACGGCTACAAGATCCTCAACCTCGACTGGCCGGTGAAGGCCGGCCCGACCTCGATCTACAACGGCCTCTCGGCGTCGGACTACTACAGCGTCGAGCCGTCGATCGGGACCGACCAGGACTGGCTCGACTTCCTCGCAGCGGCGCACGCGCGCGGGATCGCGGTCACGACCTGGTTCAACATCGCCTACTTCTGGACCGGCTCCGCGCTGTTCAAGCAGGCGGAGGCCGACGTCAGAAGATACGGGCCGATCCGCGCC
>DATIOB010000209.1:0-2685 GCA_035473605.1 Conexibacter sp. | reverse complement strand
GCACGCCCGCGACGTCGATGCTCTCGCCGACCGTGACGAGGCTGTCGAGCGAGTCCGGCGTGTTCGGCGCGGGCGTCGTGCGCAGCTGCTCGGCCCAACAGCCGACGAACTCCTCGTCGGGGTCGCAGGCGGCCGGCCGCTGGTCGATCGCGTGGACGACGACGCCGTCGCCCGGCACCGGGTCGAACGGGCGCTGGACGCGCACTTCGAGCGTCAGGAAGGCGCGCGCGTCGGCGGTCGGGACGATCACGACCTGCAGCCCGTCGCCGTCGAGCGGCCCGACGTCGTAGGTCGCCGACGGGCGCCCGTGGACGGTCATCGCCGCGTCCGGCACCCAGCCGGCCGCGATCCGGTTGAAGGCCTGCGTCGCCTTCGGCGTGAAGGTGCCGGTGTCCGGTTCGTTCCAGCCGTCGCCGGTGCCCCACAGCCGCTCGTAGCCCATCACGTCGAACGGGTCGTCGTACTCGACGCCGGCCAGCGCGCCGCCGCGCTCGATCCGCAGGCGGCCGGTGAAGGAGTGGGGCCAGCCGAGCGTGTGACCCAGCTCGTGCACGACCGTCGAGACGCGCGCGTCGGCGCCGAACAGCTGGCCGGGGCCGAGCCAGGCGATCCGCTCGTTGCCGGGCAGGACGGTCGGCTGGCCGGCGCAGGGGTCCAACCGCGTGAAGTCGGAGGCGCAGGCGTCGGCGCCGGCGGAGACGCGCTCGGTCTGCACGATCAGCGCGCCGTCGCGACCGGCGCTCGCCGTCGCCGCCTCGCCGGCGCACTCCTCCACGTCGGCGCCCGCGAGCGCGCCGCGGGCGCGGAACTCGAGCTGGTGGCGACCGCCGGAGAGCCAGGCGTAGAACGGCACGACGCGCGCCTTCAGCAGCGCGGTCGCGGTCGCCGCGTCGCCGCCGACGTCGCCGCAGGTCCAGACGTCCCAGCGGTCGACGCCGAGCGAGTGCAGCCGCAGCGTGTCGGCCGCGAGCACGAGCGGGCCGCCGGGCGTGGGGACGATGGGGTCGGGCTGCGGCTGGGTCGGTGGTCGCGGGGCGGGCGGCGCCGGCGGGACGGGCGGCGCCGGTGACGGCGACGGCTTCGGCAGGTCCCCGCGGACGTGGCGCGCCCGCACCCGCCACGGCGCGGTCGCCGCGAGCGCACGGCCGCGGCGGTCGCGCAGCGCGATCCGCAGCACGACGGTCGCACGGCCGCGCAGCCCCTGCCAGCGCAGCGCGACGCGGCGGTCGCCGCGTGCCGGCGCTCTGCCATGCCCGCTCCAGCGCCCCCGCCGCGTCCGCTCCTGCACGACGACGCGCGCGCCGCGCGGGGCGTCGCGCACGGTGACGGTGAGCAGCGGCCGCGCTTGAGCGGCGGCGGTCGCGGGCAGCCGTGCGGAGACGGCTGGTCGCGGGGCGGCGGCCTTCGCGCTCGTCGTGGCTGCCGGCGTCTGCGCCGCACTCACGCCCGCGACGGCGAGGAGACAGCCGACGGCGAGCGTCAGCGAGACCGGCAGGTGCGCCATCCGTGGCTTCATCGCCGCAACGTAGCAGTCGCCTCAGCGCGCCCTCGCGCGCGCTGACCGCGGGGGCGCGCGGCGAAGACCGGTAGCTTGGAGGAGCGACCGATGACCCTCGTCAGAGCCCTCCCCAAGCAGCCGACCCCCGACACGCTCTACGACGCCTTCACCGAATGGACCGCGGAGCAGGGGCTGAGCCTCTACCCGCACCAGGAGGAGGCGGCGATCGAGCTGTTCAGCGGCAACAACGTCGTGCTCGCCACGCCGACCGGCTCGGGCAAGTCGATGGTCGCGATCGCCGCCCACTTCGCCGCGCTCTCCGACGACCGCGTCACGTTCTACACCGCGCCGATCAAGGCGCTCGTCTCGGAGAAGTTCTTCGCCCTCTGCGAGGTCTTCGGCGCCGAGAACGTCGGCATGCTCACCGGCGACGCCTCCGTCAACGCCGACGCGCCGATCATCTGCTGCACCGCCGAGGTGCTGGCGAACATCGCGCTGCGCGAGGGCGCCGGCGCCGACGTCGGCCAGGTCGTGATGGACGAGTTCCACTACTACGCCGACGGCCAGCGCGGCTGGGCATGGCAGGTGCCGCTGCTGATGCTGCCGCAGGCGCAGTTCCTGCTGATGTCGGCGACGCTCGGCGACGTCAGCGCGATCGCCGCCGACCTGACGCGCCGCACCGGGCGCGAGACCGCGCTGATCGACGACGCCGAGCGGCCGGTCCCGCTCACCTACGCATGGTCGGTCGAGCCGCTGCACGAGCTGCTGGAGCAGCTCGTGCAGGAGGACCGCGCGCCGATCTACGTCGTCCACTTCACGCAGGCCTCCGCGATGGAGCGGGCGCAGTCGCTGCTGTCGGCGAAGCTCTGCACGCGCGAGGAGCGCGACGCGATCGCCGACGCGATCGGCGCCTTCCGCTTCACCGCCGGCTTCGGCAGAACGCTCTCGAAGCTCGTGCGCGGCGGGATCGGCGTCCACCACGCCGGCATGCTGCCGCGCTACCGGCGGCTGGTCGAGCAGCTCGCGCAGAGCGGCCTGCTGAAGGTGATCTGCGGCACCGACACGCTCGGCGTCGGCATCAACGTGCCCATCCGGTCGGTGCTCATCACGGCGCTCACCAAGTTCGACGGCCAGAAGATGCGTCAGCTGAGCGCGCGCGAGTTCCACCAGATCGCCGGGCGCGCCGG
>DATIOB010000208.1:0-1896 GCA_035473605.1 Conexibacter sp. | reverse complement strand
CGAGGAGATCACGTTGGAGCGGATCTCGCCGTCCTGCGTGACGACCGCGGCGCAGGTGTCATCGCAGCTCGTCTCGATCGCCAGGATCACGCCGCGCCGCTGCCCACGTTCGGCACGTCGTCGAGGCGGCCGGCGAGCGTCGCGCGCGTGCGCCACATGATGAGCGCGTCCTCGCCGTTGTCCTGGTAATAGCGCGGCCGCGTGCCGGCCGAGCGGAAGCCGAAGCGCTCGTAGAGGGCGATCGCGCCGTCGTTGGAGGGCCGCACCTCGAGCGTGATCTGCGCGCCGTCGTCGCCGCCGACGCGCTCGATCCGGTCTCTCAGCAGCGCCGAGGCGACGCCTTCACGGCGGCAGGCCGGGTCGACGGCAACGTTCATGATGTGCCAGACGGTGTCGTAGCGGGAGCAGATCAGGTGGCCGACCAGCTCGCCGTCGCGCAGCGCCGCGAGGCAGACGCCGGAGGCCTTCGACAGCTCCAGCACGAACATCGCCAGCGACCACGGCGTCGGGAAGGCGCGCCGCTCCAGCGCGATCACGTGCGGAAGGTCGGCGTAGGTCAGCCGGCGGATCTTCAGCGGGGTCGACGTGGCGGTCAAGGTGTGCTCAGGGGCCGGCCGTCCGCCGGCGCAGCGCCAGCTCGGCGTCGGGAAGTCGGATGTAGACCGGAAGGACCTCGTCACGGGCGTGCGGTGCCGTCGCCGCGGCGAGCCGGCAGTGCGCTGCCGCGTCGACGCGATGGGCCGGCGAACCGTCCGCCGGGACCGTGACCCCGGCCAGTTCCAGCTGTTCCCGAAATCGTAGCGCCCCGTCCCCGACCGCCAGCGGGCGCGACGGCAGCTGCGCGACGGCGGCGACGAGCGCCTCCGGCGTCAGCGCGGCCGGCGCCAGCAGCGCCTGCGCGGCGGCGTCGGCGGCCGCGGCCGCCGGCCAGGCGGCGGCGAACGCCTCGCCGCGGCGGGCGTCGAGGACGGCCACGATCGTGTCGGAGGGCGCTCCTTCGGCGTTCGCGGCCAACGCGTGCAGCGTCGAGACGCCGACGAGCGGCAGCTCGTGCGCCTGCGCCAGCGCCCGCGCCGTCGCGACGCCGATCCGCAGGCCGGTGAAGGTGCCCGGGCCGACGCCGACGGCGAGCCGGTCGAGCTGCGCGAAGCCGATCCCGGCCTCCTCCAGCAGCTCGACGGCGAACGGCAGCAGCAGCGTCTGATGGCCGGGGCGCTCGCCGGGGCCGGGATCGTGGCGCCGGCCGAGCGTGCGGCCGTCGGGCAGCGCGAGCGCGACGGTCGTCGACGGCGTCGCGGTGTCGAAGGCGAGGATCGTCATCTGCCCGCCAATCGTCGCGCACGCGGCGCGTCGGTGTCGCGCGGAGGCGCGGACCCGCTTCGCGTCGCGACGTCGAGACCGCTCGCACGGGGAAGCGGCGCGGTCCGACCGGCCGCTCTCGTAGGGTCCCGCCGAGATGAGGAAGGTCGCCGCCGCTTCGCTCGTCCTGCTCACCGCGCTGGTGCTCGCGTTCGCACCCTCGGCGGTCCTCGCCGCGCGCCATGGCATGAGACCGCAGGAACGCCGCTGCAGCCCTGCCGGGATCCGCGCCGTGCACGGCACCGCGCGGGTCGAGCGGCGCGTCCGCTGCCTGCTCAACCGCCAGCGCGCGCGGGTCGGGCTGGCGCCGCTGCGCTACGACCGCTGCCTCGACCGCTCGGCCGAGCGTCACGCGCGCGACATGGTCGCGCGGCGCTTCTTCGCGCACAGCTCGCGTGGCGGCCGCACGCTCGCGCAGCGGGCCAGGCGCGCCGGCTACGTCGCGCGCGGCACGAGCTGGCGTGTCGGCGAGAACCTCGCCTGGGGCGCCGGCGAATATGGCACCGTGCGCTCGATCTTCCGCGCCTGGATGCGCTC
>DATIOB010000207.1:0-2579 GCA_035473605.1 Conexibacter sp. | reverse complement strand
CCGCGCTGGCGCAGCCGCACCGCCTCGACGGACGCCGCGAGCGCCGCCTCGACCCTCGCGCGCGCCTCCTCCGGCTGCGCGGCGAGCATCGCCTCGAGGCCGGCCTTCAGCTTCTCCCACACGCGCGGGACGGCGAAGAACCAGTTCGGTCTCACCTGCGGCAGCGTCTGGATGATCGCTCTCGGATCGGGCGAGGTCGTGATCGTCGCGGCGTAGACGACCGGGATGTAGTGGTGGGCGGCGCGCTCGGCGATGTGCGCGGCCGGCAGCCACGAGATCACGCGCGCGCCCGGCGGCAGCGAGATCACCTCCTGCACGCTGTAGACGGCGCCGAGGATGTTGCGGTGGGCCAGCTCGACGCCCTTCGGCGGCCCCGTCGTGCCGGAGGTGTAGATCAGCGTCGCGACGTCGTCGGGCGTGACGGCGGCGAGCGCGGCGTCGACGTCGAACGACGGGTTGGAGCCCTCGACCTGCTCCAGCGACAGGAGGCCGTAGCCGGCGTCCTCCTCCGGCGGGTCGACGACGATGACGTGCTTGAGCTCCGGCAGCTCCCTGCGCGCCTCCAGCAGCCGTCCGAGGAAGGCCTGCTCGACGATCGCCACGCGCGCCCGCGCGTCGCCGACGACGTACTGGATCTGCTCCGGTGAGGAGGTCAGGTAGATCGAGAACGGCGCCGCGCCGAGCGTCACGGCGGCGAGGTCGGCGAGGTGGAACTCGGGGCGGTTGGTGAGCATCAGCGCGACGGTGTCGCCGCGCCCGACGCCGAGCCGCGCCAGTCCTCCGGCGAGCGCGTCGACGCGCGCGCGCAGCTGCGACCACGTCAGCGAGACGCTGTCGTCGAGCGTGCGCACCGCGACCAGGTCGGGGTGCGCGGCGGCGGTGCGCCGCAGCGCCTCGCCGAGGCTCGCCGCCTCCACCGACGTGACTGCCGTCGTGGCATCGATGATGCTGCCTTCCATCTCGTCCTCCTCCGCTGCCGTTGACGACCGCCGGGGCCGAGCAGACGCTACAGCGGATCTACCCCCGGCCGCCAGCGACAACCGCTCAGCCCAGCGGGACGGCGCCCGCGAACCGCTCCAGCTGCTCGCGCCAGTCGTCGCCCTGCGGGACGACGACGAGGCGCCGCACCCCCGCGGCCGCGAAGCGCTCGACGGCGGCGGCGCAGGCCGGTCCGTCGCCGACGATCGCGAGGCGGTCGAGCGCGGCGTCGTCGAGCGGCTCCCCGGCGCCGAGCCCGGCGGCCGCGACCGGACCCGGGTAGCGCCCGGAGTCGCGCCACGCCGCGACGGTCGGCCGCAGCGCGGCGCGGGCGCGCTCCGGCTCGTCGTCGATCCGCATCCACGCGTAGACGACGGTCTCGAGCGTGCCGCCGGCCGCCCGCGCCCGCCTGACGGCGCCGGCGACGAAGGCCGGGCCGCAGCCCTCCGGCAGCAGCGCGCCGTCGGCACGCTCGGCGGCGAGCGCCAACCCTTTCGGACCGGTCGAGCCGACCAGCACGGCGGGTGCGACCGCCGGCGGATGGTCGAGCGCGACGTCGGACTGGTGGACGTGCGCGCCGTCGAGGTTCACGCGCTCGCCCGCGAGCAGCGCTCTGACGACCGTCACCGTCTCGCCGAGCGCGGCGAGGCGCTTCGCCGGCCGCGCGCCGATCTGCTCCATCCACTCCGGGACGCCGTGGCCGAAGGTCGCGGTGAAGCGCCCGGGGTGCAGCCGCGCGAGCGTCGCGATCTCCATCGCGGCGATCGCCGGGTTGCGGACGGCGGCCGGGAGCAGCCCGACGCCGACCTCCAGGCGCGTCGTGACGGCGAGCGCGGTCGCCGCCAACGTCAGGCCGCCGGAGAGGAAGCAGTCCTCGACCACCCACAGGCTGGCGTAGCCGAGCCGTTCGGCCGCCGTCGCGGCGGCGGGCAGGTCGGCCGGGTCGGCGTCGGCCGGGAAGACGGCGCCGATCGTCGGTGCAGCGGTCATCGGATCCTCGCTCGCAGTCGGATGCGTCTTGGTGCTGATCTTTGCACAGTTCTGCATGTTTGTGCGATACGCTGCGGCGATGCCCGAGCTGCTGGCGGCCGAGCGCCGCGACCTGATCCTCGACGCGCTGCGACGTGAGCGCAAGCTGCAGGCGGCGACGCTCGCCGCCCGCTTCGGCTGCTCCCAGGACACGATCCGGCGTGACCTCGACCAGCTCGCCGCGGAGGGGCTCGTCAAGCGCGTGCACGGCGGCGCGCTGCCGCTCGGCGGCGCGGAGACGCCGTTCGCGGAGCGCCGCAGGCAGCCTTCTCCGGCGAAGGACGCGGTCGCGCGCGCCGCCGCCGCGCTGATCCCCGCCGACGCCGTCGTGCTGCTCGACGGCGGCACGACCTGCCTCAACGTCACGCGCCACCTGCCGGCCGCGCTGCGCACGACGATCTTCACGACCTCACCGCCCGTCGCCGAGGCGCTCGCGAGCCATCCCGGCGTGCGCGTCGAGATGCTCGGGGGCCAGCTCAACCCGCGCACGCTCACGACCGTCGGCGCCACGACCGTCGCCGCGCTCGGTGCGCTGCGGCCCGATCTCTGCCTGCTCGGCCCGTGCGGCCTGC
>DATIOB010000206.1:0-6111 GCA_035473605.1 Conexibacter sp. | reverse complement strand
TTCCTGCGCAAGCAGATGGACTCGATCCGCAAGGAGCTGGGCGAGGACGACGGCTCCGTGGCCGACGAGTACCGCAACAAGATCGCCGAAGCCGGCATGCCGGACGAGGTGCGCGAGCAGGCCGAGAAGGAGCTGGGCCGGCTGGAGCGGCTCGGCGAGCAGTCGGGCGAGGCGGGCACGATCCGCACCTACCTCGACTGGCTCGTCGCGATCCCGTGGAGCAGAAGATCGGAGGAGAAGCTCGATCCGGTCGCCGCGCGCGAGGTGCTCGACGCCGACCACGCCGGCCTCGACGACGTCAAGGAGCGCATCACCGAGTACCTCGCCGTGCGCAAGCTGCGGCAGGAGCGCGGGATCGAGGAGGACAAGCGCTCCGGCGCGATCCTCACGCTGATCGGCCCGCCCGGCACCGGCAAGACCTCGATCGGCGAGTCGATCGCACGGGCGACCGGCCGCGAGTTCGTGCGCATGTCGCTCGGCGGCGTGCGCGACGAGGCCGAGATCCGCGGCCACCGCCGCACCTACATCGGCGCGCTCCCGGGCCGCCTGGTGCGCGCGCTGCGCGACGCCGGGACGATGAACCCGGTGATCATGCTCGACGAGGTCGACAAGGTCGGCGCCGACTGGCGCGGCGATCCGAGCGCGGCGCTGCTCGAGGTGCTCGACCCGGCCCAGAACCACTCCTTCCGCGACCACTACCTCGATCTGGAGCTGGACCTCTCCGGCGTCCTCTTCCTCGCGACCGCGAACGTCGCGGACTCGATCCCGGGCCCGCTGCTGGACCGCATGGAGGTGATCCGCTTCGACGGCTACACGACCGCGGAGAAGACCGCGATCGCGCGCGGCTACCTGTGGAAGCGGCAGCTGGAGCGCAACGGCCTGCGGCCCGACGAGGTCGAGGTCTCCGACGCCCTGCTGGAGCAGGTCGCGACCGAGTACACGCGCGAGGCCGGCGTCCGCCAGCTCGAGCGCACGCTCGGCACCGTGCTGCGCAAGACCGCGACGCGAATCGCCTCCGGCAGAGCGGAGGCGCCGGTGACGATCGACCTGGACGTGGTGCGCGACGCGCTCGGGCGCCAGAAGTTCTTCCAGGAGGCGGCGATCCGCACCGCCGTCCCGGGCGTCGCGACCGGCCTCGCCGTGACCGGCACCGGCGGCGACGTGCTGTTCGTCGAGGCGGTCCGGATGCCCGGCAGAGACGGGCTCGTGCTGACCGGCCAGCTCGGTGACGTGATGAAGGAGTCGGCGCGGATCGCGCTCTCCTACGTGCGCGGCCACGCGAGCGAGCTGGGGATCGACGAGCACGTCTTCGACGACCACGGCCAGTTCCACGTGCACGTTCCCGCGGGCGCGATCCCGAAGGACGGCCCGAGCGCCGGCGTGACGATGATCACCGCGTTCACGTCGCTGCTGACCGGCCGCGCCGTCAAGCACACCGTCGCGATGACCGGCGAGGTCACGCTGCAGGGTCGCGTGCTGCCGATCGGCGGCGTCAAGCAGAAGGTGCTCGCCGCCCACGCGGCCGGCCTGACCGACGTGATCCTGCCCGAGCGCAACCGCGGCGACCTCGACGACGTCCCCGCCGACGTGCGCGAGCAGATGACGATCCACTTCGCGATGACCGTCGACGAAGTGCTCGCCGTCGCGCTCGAGCCGACGCGCGCCGGCGCAACGGCGTAAGACCATTCACACCTGTGCGCCGCTGTGGCGCACAGGTGTGAAGCGACCCTGGACGTTTCGTCGGGGCTTCTCGCGGTAGCTTCCAGTTCGAGACCGAGATTGTCGGACAGAGAAGGCTTGGAGACCGGATGAGCACGATCACCCCCACGCAGGAGCAGGCCGTTCTGGAGCGGGTCCCGAAGGGACTGTTCATCGGCGGCGAGTGGCGCGACGCGACCGGGGGCCGCACGCTCGGCGTCGAGGATCCCTCGACGACGCAGACGCTGACCGAGATCGCCGACGGCACGCCCGAAGACGCGCTCGCCGCGCTGACCGCCGCGCACGAGACGCAGAAGTCGTGGGGCTCGCACGCGCCGCGCGAGCGCGGGGAGATCCTGCGCCGCGCCTTCGAGCTGATCGCCGCCCGCACCGACGAGCTGGCGCTGCTGATGACGCTCGAGATGGGCAAGCCGATCTCCGAGTCGAAGGCCGAGATCACCTACGCGAACGAGTTCTTCCGCTGGTTCTCGGAGGAGGCGGTGCGGATCGAAGGCCGCTACGGCACCTCTCCCAACGGCAGAGGCCGGATGCTGACGATGAAGCAGCCGGTCGGCCCCTGCCTCTTCATCACGCCGTGGAACTTCCCGCTGGCGATGGGCACGCGCAAGATCGGCCCCGCGATCGCGGCCGGCTGCACGATGGTCGTCAAGCCGGCGCAGCAGACGCCGCTGTCGATGCTGGCGCTGGCGGCGATCCTCGAGGAGGCCGGCCTGCCGAAGGGCGTCCTCAACGTCGTCACCTCCTCCAGATCGGGCTCGCTGATGGCGCCGCTGATCTCCGATCCGCGCGCCCGCAAGCTCTCCTTCACCGGCTCCACGCCGGTCGGCCAGAAGCTGATGCAGCAGGCCTCCGAGCAGCTCCTGCGCGTCTCGATGGAGCTGGGCGGCAACGCGCCCTTCCTCGTCTTCGACGACGCCGACGTCGACGACGCCGTCGAGGGCGCGCTGCTGGCGAAGATGCGCAACATGGGCGAGGCCTGCACGGCCGCCAACCGCTTCCACGTCAGCGAGCAGGTCGCCGACGAGTTCACCGAGAAGCTCGCGAACCGGATCGGTGCGATGAGAGTCGGGCGCGGCACCGAGGAGGGCGTGCAGGTCGGCCCGCTGGTCGACGGCAAGCAGCGCGACACCGTCCGCGGCCTCGTCGACGACGCGCTCGCGAAGGGCGCGACCGCGGTCGTCGGCGGCGGCGACCACGACGGCGCCGGCTACTTCTACAAGCCGACCGTCCTCTCCGGCGTCACCGACGACGCCGAGCTGCTGCGCGAGGAGATCTTCGGCCCGGTCGCGCCGGTGATCTCGTTCGACTCCGAG
Source organism: Conexibacter sp. (assembly GCA_035473605.1). GTDB lineage: Bacteria > Actinomycetota > Thermoleophilia > Solirubrobacterales > Solirubrobacteraceae > Conexibacter. The sequence goes on along the minus strand of DATIOB010000206.1, from coordinate 3,079 downwards.
GAGGCGGCCGTCGCCGCCGCCAACAGAACCGAGTACGGCCTCGTCGCCTACGTCTTCACGAAGGACGTCAAGCGGGCGCTGCGCGTCGTCGAGGGGCTGGAGACCGGCATGGTCGGCCTCAACCAGGGGATCGTCTCCAACGCCGCGGCGCCGTTCGGCGGCGTCAAGCACTCCGGCTTCGGCCGCGAGGGCGGGCGCGAGGGGATCGAGGAGTACGTCGACACGAAGTACGTCGCGATCAACCTCGACTGAGGTGCATCGGCGGCTTGGCCGGCGCGTGCCCGCGCCGGCCGGCTGACCGACCCCCGGCACCGCCGCCGGGCGTGCCCCGCGCCGGCAGAAGGAGCGGAAGAAGTTCGATCACTCGAACTATGTTCAACATTTGAGCGCATCAACGCGCCAAGAATCGCGAAGGTTTAGCGCTTTTCCGCAATCCTGCCGATTACGTTGGTCATGACGGCCGATCGCTGCCCATGACCCCGCACGCTCGACTCACCTTCATCGCGCTGCTGCTGCTGCCCTTCGTCATCGGCAGCGCGGCGCAAGCCCGCAGTCCGAGACCCCCGCCGCAGGCGAGCGCGAGCGTCGTCGGCGGCACGCCGGCCGAGCCCGGCATCCTCTCCTCCGTCGTCTTCATCACGTCGCAGACGAGCCCGACCTCCGCGACCGCCTGCAGCGGCACGGTGCTCGCCCCGACCGTCGTCCTGACGGCCGCCCACTGCGTCGTCGACGAGGCGACCGCGACCGTGCGGCCGGCCGCCGGCATCGCGATCTCCAGCGGCCGGCTCGATCGCAGCGCTCCCGGCCAGGACGTCGGCGCCGCGCGCGTCGTCGTCCACCCCGCCTACGATCCCCGCGCCATACGCTCAGATGCCGCGCTGCTCGTCCTGACCGCGCCCGTGGCCGCCGCCCCCGTGACGATCGCCGGCGCCGGCGACGCCGCCCTCGCCGCGCCCGGAACGTCCGCCCTCTTCGCCGGCTGGGGCGCGACCGCCGGCAGCTCCTCGGAGGCCTCCTCCCGCCTCCTGAAGACGACGACGACGCTGCTCGACGACGACTCCTGCCGCCGCCTGCTCGGCGCTGGCTTCGACGCGAGCGTCACGCTCTGCGCCGCCGACACGCCGTCCTTCGCCTCCTCCACCTGCCGCGGCGACAGCGGTGGGCCGCTGCTGCTGCAGCGTGGCGACGGCGCGGTCGTGCAGGCCGGCATAACGAGCTGGGGCAGCCTCGGCTGCGACACGCGCGTGCCGCAGGCCTTCACGCGCGTGAGCGCGATCAGCGGCTGGATCGGCGAGCAGCTCGCGCAGCTCGCCGCCGCCCCCGTCACCGCTCCCGCCCCGGACGACAGCACGCCCGCCGGCACGCGCGGCGGCGGTGCCCAGAGCGCCGGCACGATCGCCGCCGCGCTCTACCGCGGCCGCACCGGTCAGCAGCGCGCGATCGCCGTGCGCGTCGCCAACGGCGGCCGCGCCGTCGCGGGGCTGCAGTTCCGCTACCGCGCCCGCTGCGAGCTGCCGGCGCGCGGCCGCGCCGCCCGCTCGACAGCGCGTCGCGCCGGGACGTTCCGCTCGCTCACCAGCACGCGCTTGCCGATCGCCGCGCGCGCCAGCGGCGGCGACTTCGCGACGCAGCGGCTCGACAGCGGCGGCCGTCGCGTACGCGTGACCGGCGCCTTCAGCGCCGACGGCCGCCTGCGCGGCACGCTGCGCGTCAGCTGGCGCCAGCGCGGCGGCGTGCGCTGCGACAGCGGCGTCGTGCGCTACAGCGCGAAGCGCTGAGCGCGTCTGGCGCGGCGCCGCGCGCCCGCGCGCTTGACTTCAAGCGCACTTGAAGACCTAAGGTCTCTCGCCATGACCTTCCGCACGCTCTTCGAAGCCGCCGCATCTCAACACCGGGAGGCGCGGATAGCGTGGGTAGTCGGGGTCGAACTTCGAGCGCATGCAGAGCGAGAAGACGGAGCCGCGTGTGTTCCGTACCACTCTCTGATGGCGGCAGACGACGCACAGCCCGACCTCCGGGGACGCTCCCATGACCCCCACTATACTTTTTGAAGTTTGTCCACGTTCAAGCGACTCCTCGGCTTCCTCAGCCCTTACAAGATCGGCGTCTCCGTCTCCTTCGCGCTCGCCGCGGCGGCGATGGTCGCGACCGTCGCGATCCCGTACCTGACCGGGCGCGCGATCGACACGACGCGCGACGGCGACCGCTCGGCGCTCGTCTGGCTCGCCGTCGGCGTCGGCATCGCCGGCCTGCTGCGGCTCGCCTTCAGCGTCGGCCGCCGGCTCGTCGCCGGGCGCGTCTCGCTCGGCGTCGAGTACGACCTCCGCGGCCGCCTCTACAGCCACCTGCAGGCGCTCGAGCTGGGCTTCTTCGACCACCAGCAGACCGGCCAGCTGATGTCGCGCGTGACCGTCGACCTGCAGGCGGTCCGCTTCTTCCTCGGCTACGGCCTGATCTTCATCGGCCAGGCGCTCTTCACGATCGTGCTCGCCGGGATCGCGATGTTCCTGCTGGAGCCGGGGCTGGCGGCGATCGCGCTGGCGCCCGTCCCCTTCGTCGTCGTGATCGCCTTCCGCTTCGGGCGCCGCTCGCGGCCGGCCAACCAAGAGGTCCAGCAGCGCGTCGCCGAGCTGACCGCGGAGGCCGAGGAGAACGTCTCGGGCGTCCGCGTCGTGAAGGCGTTCGCGCGCGAGGAGCGCCAGCTGGAGCGGTTCGACCACCGTGTCGGCCGGGTCTTCGACCAGGCGATGATCGCCACCCGCCTGCAGGCCTTCTACGCCCCCTTCATCGGCTTCCTGCCGAACCTCGGCCTCGCCGCGATCCTCTTCGTCGGCGGCCGCCAGGTGATCGACGGGACGCTGACGCTCGGCGAGTTCACCGCCTTCTACGCCTACCTGCTGCTGCTGATCGGGCCGATGCGGATGCTCGGCTTCCTGCTCGGCAGCGCCCAGCGCGCGACCGCCTCCGGCGCGCGCATCTTCCAGGTGCTCGACCGCGACCCGCGGATCCTCGCCCCGCCGGGCGCGCCGGCGTTGCCGGCCGGCAACGGCCACGTGCAGCTGCAGGACGTCACGCTGCG
>DATIOB010000205.1:0-4061 GCA_035473605.1 Conexibacter sp. | reverse complement strand
AACCGGATCGCCTTCCCGCGCGTAGGACTCAGCGTGAAGATCGCGATCATCGGCGCAGGCCTCTCCGGGCTCGTCGCCGCCCATCTGCTCCATCCCCGCAACGACGTCACCCTCTTCGAGGCGAACGACTATCCCGGCGGTCACACCCACACGGTGCGGGTCGAGACCGAGGGCGGCGCCTACGACGTCGACACCGGCTTCATCGTCCACAACGACCGCAACTACCCGCGCTTCCTGCGGCTCATGGCGCAGCTCGGCGTCGCGACGCAGCCGGCGCAGATGAGCTTCGGCGTCGCCGACGCGGTCGGTGACTTCGAGTACAACGGCGCCTCGTTCAACGGCCTCTACGCGAAGCGCAGCCACCTGCTGACGCCGTGGTTCCAGCGGATGGTCGCCGAGCTGGTGCGCTTCAACCGCGAGGCGCGCGAGCTGCTGGAGACGAGCAGATCGGAGTGGGATCCGTCGCTGCGCGACTACCTCGCCGAGCGCAGCTACTCCGACGCCTTCGTCGAGAAGCTGATCGTGCCGCAGGCGGCGGCGGTCTGGTCGGCCGACCCGGCCCAGCTGTGGACCTTCCCCGCCCGTTTCCTCGTCGAGTTCTTCGACAACCACGGGATGCTCGGCTTCCGCGACCGGCCGCGCTGGCGGACCGTCAGCGGCGGCTCGCACCGCTACGTCGAGGCGATCCTCGACGGGCTCGGGCGCGAGCGGCTGCGGCTGTCGACGCCGGTCGAGCGGATCGAGCGACGCGCGGAGGCGGTCGTCGTGACGCCGCGCGGCGGTGGCGCGGAGCTGTTCGACCACGTCGTGGTCGCGGTCCACAGCGATCAGGCGCTGCGGATGCTCGCCGATCCGAGCGAGCGCGAGCGCGAGCTGCTCGGCGCCTTCCCCTACCAGCGCAACGATGTCGTGCTGCACACCGACCGGGGCATGCTGCCGCGCCGCAGACGGGCGTGGGCGAGCTGGAACTACCACCTCGGCGAGCGCGAGATCGGCCGCCCCACGGTCACTTACCACATGAACCGCCTGCAGGATCTCGACGCCGACCGCGAGTTCTGCGTGACGCTCAACCGCAGCGACGAGATCCGCCGCGAGCACGTGCTCGGGCAGTTCGCCTACGACCATCCGGTCTACACGAGCGCCGGGCAGGCGGCGCAGCAGCGCTGGGCCGAGCTGGACATCGGCCGCACGTCGTACTGCGGCGCCTACTGGGGCTGGGGCTTCCACGAGGACGGCGTCGTCAGCGCCGAGCGCGCCTGCGCGCGACTGGGAGGGAGGCTGTGATGGCCTCCGCCATCTACGAGGGCGTCGTCACGCATCACCGCCGTACGCCGGAGCACGCCTTCCGTGCCCGCCTCTACCTGCTCTACCTCGACCTCGACGAGCTGCCGGAGATCTTCGACCGCCATCCGCTGTGGTCGGCGCGGCGGCGGGCGGTCGCCTGGTGGCGGCGGGCCGACTACCTCGGTGACCCGGCGCAGCCGCTCGACGAGGCCGTCCGCGATCTCGTGCAGGCACGGCTGGGCGTGCGGCCGGCCGGACCGGTGCGGATGCTGACGCAGGTGCGCACGTGGGGCGTCGGCTTCAACCCGGTCACCTTCTACTGGTGCTTCGACGCCGCCGGCGAGCGCGCCGAGGCGGTCGTCGCGGAGGTCACGAACACGCCGTGGGGCGAGCGCCATGCTTACGTCGCGGGCACCGATGGGAACGCTGACGGCATGCTGGTCAGCCGGCAGCGCAAGGCGCTCCACGTCTCGCCGCTGATGGAGATGGAGCAGGAGTACGTGTGGCGGATCTCGACCCCCGGCGAGCGGATCGCGATCTCGATCGCCAACGAACGCGACGGCGAGGTCGTCTTCGACGCCGGCCTCGCGCTGCGCCGTCGCCCGCTCGACCGCCGCAGCCTCACGACCGTCCCGCTGCGCCACCCGTTCATGACCGCCTGGGTGCTCGTGCGGATCTACGCCGAGGCGCTGCGCCTGAAGCTGAAGGGCGCGCGCTGGCACGCGAAGCCGCCCGCGCGCGCGGAGGCGGTCCGATGACCGCCGCCCAGCGCGCCGCCCGCGCCGCCGCCCATACGCTGCTGCGGCGCGTCCGCGGCGGCACGATCGAGCTGCACGAGCCCGACGGTCGCGTGACCGCCTTCGGCAGCCAGGCGCCGCCGCCGCAGGAGCCGCTGCGGGCACGGATCGTCGTGCGCTCGCCGGCCTTCTGGACGGAGCTGGTCGGCGGCCGCGGCGTCGGGCTCGGACGCGCCTACATGGACGGCCTGTGGGAGTGCGACGAGCTGGTGACGCTCGTGCGGATCGCGGCCCGCGCGATGGTCGCCGGCGACCGCGCGCGGGAGCGGCTGCTGCCGCTCGTCGGCCCGGTCCAGCGCGCGGCGTGGAAGCTGCGCGCGAACACGCGCGAGCGCTCACGCGAGCGGATCGCCGCCCACTACGACCTCGGCAACGAGCTGTTCGCGCGCTTCCTCGACGAGACGATGATGTACTCGTGCGGGATCTTCGAGCGGCCCGACGCGACGCTGCACGAGGCGTCGGTCGCGAAGCTCGAGCGGATCTGCCGCACGCTCGACCTCGGCCCAGACGACCACGTGCTGGAGATCGGCAGCGGCTGGGGCGGCTTCGCGATCCATGCCGCGGGGCGCTACGGCTGCCGTGTCACGACGACGACGATCTCGCGCGCGCAGCACGAGCACGCGACCGCGGCCGTCGAGGCCGCCGGACTCGCCGATCGCGTCACCGTCCTCCTGCAGGACTACCGCGACCTGCGCGGGGAGTACGACAAGCTCGTCTCGATCGAGATGATCGAGGCGGTCGGCTGGGAGCACCTCGACACCTACTTCCGCGTCTGCGCGCAACGCCTGAAGCCCGACGGCGCGATGCTGCTGCAGGCGATCGTCACGTCCGACCTGACGTATCGCGTCGAGCGCGCCTCGGTCGGCTTCATCAACGCGTTCATCTTCCCCGGCGGCACGCTGCCGTCGATGGCGGCGATCGAGCGTTCGGCCGGCCGCACCGACCTGCGGACCGTGCGGTTGGAGGACATCAGCGGTCACTACGTGCCGACGCTCGAGGCGTGGCGGCGCAACTTCCTCGCGGCGTGGCCGGAGCTGGAGGGCCACGGCTACGACGAGCGCTTCCGCCGCGTCTGGGAGCTGTACCTCGCCTACTGCGAGGCCGGCTTCGCCGAGCGGCGGATCCAGGACGTGCAGGTCGTGCTGGCGAAGCCGGACTTCCGTCGCGAGCCGCTCCCGTCGCTGCCGCCGCAGCCCGACCCGATCACCTTCGAGCGCCCCGAGGACGACGCGCTCAGCCGCGCGGCGTCCGGCTGAGGCGAGCGGCCGCGCGCCCGCGCTTCAGCCGCGCGGCGTCCGGCTGAAGCCGCGGCCCGCGATCGCGTCGAGCAGCTGCGCGGGGCCGCGCGAGGCGAGCTTGGCGAGCGCCGTCTTGCCGCCGGGGCCGAGCACGCGCTTGTCCTGCTCGATCGCCTCGACGGCGCGGCGCGCCCACTCGGCGGCCGGGATCGTCTCCCAGCCGGAGGTGTCGAGGTGGCGGGCGTACAGCTCGGTCGTCGCGTCGAGCATGTCGGACTCGACGCCCGGCGTGACGAGCTGGAGCGTGCGCACCCCGGTGCCGCGCAGCTCGCGCTGGAGCGACTCGGTGAAGGCGACGATCCCGGCCTTCGAGGCGGCGTAGGTCGAGGCCGAGGGGAAATAGGCGTAGCCGCTGATCGAGGCGTTGTTGACGATCATGCCGCGGCCGCGCGCGACCATCCCCGGCAGCACCCGCTGCGTCAGCTGGATCGCGGCGAGCAGGTTGACCTGGACCATCGCCTCGATCTCCTCCATCCGCTGCTCCTCCAGCAGCCCGCCGGTCATCTGGCCGGCGTTGTTGACGAGCACGTCGACCTCGTCCAGCTCGTCGCCCAGCTCCGCGAAGCAGCCGTCGAGCGCTTCACGGCTGGAGAGGTCGAGCCGCACCGGCACGACCTCGCGCACACGGCTGCCCGGGACCTCCAGCGCTTCCCATCTGTCGAGCGAGCGCACGCCGGCGAGC
>DATIOB010000204.1:0-1842 GCA_035473605.1 Conexibacter sp. | reverse complement strand
CATCGCGTTCAACGCCGCGCAGTACGTCATCACCGTCGCCGCCGCCGGCTTCGTGCTGCACGCGCTGAGCGACCTTCCGCGCTTGACCGACCCGACCGGCATCTCGCCCTCGGACCTGCCGGGCATCGTCGTTGCCGCCGTCGTCTTCCACGCGCTCAACTCGAGCTTCGTCGCCGGCGCCATCGCGCTCGCGGAGAAGATCGGCTTCCTGCGCTACCTCGCGTCCGACCTCTTCCTGCAGGCCTCGACCGCCGGCCTGCTGCTCGGCCTCTCGCCGGTGCTCGTGATCGCCGCCGACTTCTCGCTCGCCGTCCTGCCGCTGCTGTTCCTGCCGCTGCTGGCCATCCATCGCGGCGGTCGCCAGGCGATCGCCAAGGAACACCAGTCGCTGCACGACGCGCTCACCGGCCTGCCCAACCGCGTGCTGTTCCGCGACCGCATCCAGCAGGCGCTGCGCGCCGCCGAGCGCCGCCACGGCGGCCTCGCGGTGATGATCATGGACCTCGACCACTTCAAGGAGGTCAACGACACGCTCGGTCATCACCACGGCGACGTGCTCCTCCAGGAGGTCGCCGAGCGGCTCAAGACGACGCTGCGGACCGCCGACACCGTCGCCCCGCCTCGGCGGCGACGAGTTCGGCATCCTGCTGCCCGAGGTCATGGGCGCCGACGACGCGCTGGCGGTCGCCGAGGTGCTCCAGAGCGCACTGCGCGAGCCGTTCGTGGTCGACGGGCTGACGCTCGAGATGGGCGGCTCGATCGGCATCGCCTGCCATCCCGATCACGGCGACCACGTGGAGGTGCTGATCCAGCGCGCCGACATCGCCATGTACTCGGCCAAGGAGGGCGGCCGCGGCTTCTCGCTCTACGAGCCGCAGCAGGACCACTACTCCCCGCGCCGCCTGTCGCTCGCCGGCGAGCTGCGCTCGGCGCTGGAGAGCGGCGAGCTCGAGCTCCACTACCAGCCGAAGGCCGACGTCATCAGCGGCCGCATCGTCGGCGTCGAGGCGCTGGTGCGCTGGAACCACCCGCGCCACGGCCTGCTCGGCCCCGAGGAGTTCGTGCCGATCGCCGAGCAGACCGGCCTGATCGTCCCGCTCACCCGCTGGGTGCTGGCCGCCGCCATGCGCCAGTGCCGCGCCTGGCAGGAGCAGGGACACGAGCTCTCCGTCGCGGTCAACCTGTCGGCGCGCTCGTTCCTCGACACCGCGCTGGCCGTCGACATCCCGCAGCTGCTGAAGGTGCACAACATCGAGCCGACGCTGCTCGAGCTCGAGGTCACCGAGAGCACGATCATGCTCGACCCGGCGCGCGCCACCGCGACGCTCGAGCGCCTGTCGGAGCTCGGCCTGCGGCTCTCGATCGACGACTTCGGCACCGGCTACTCGTCGCTGGCGAACCTCAAGCGCCTGCCGGTCGACATGATCAAGATCGACAAGTCGTTCGTGCTCGAGATGGCGACGGAGCACTCCGACGCCGCGATCGTGCGCTCGACGATCGAGCTCGCCCACAACCTCGGCCTGCAGGTCATCGCCGAGGGCGTCGAGGACCGCCAGATCTGGGAGGAGCTCGCCCGCCTCGGCTGCGACTTCGCCCAGGGCTACTACCTGTCGCGGCCGCTGCCGGCCGAGAAGCTGGCCCCGAAGCTCGGCATGGCGCCGGCGGACGAGGGGCACGCCGAGCGCCCGCCGCTGCGGCTCGTCGCCGGCATCTAGGTAGGTAAGGCTCCACCCCCGGACGCCTGCTGGCTCGTTGGTCGGCCGGCCCGGCCGGTGCGAATCTGCGCCTATGACCACTAAGCTCAGCCGTCTTCGCCGGACCCTCTCCTCGCTGGCAGCCGAG
>DATIOB010000203.1:0-3257 GCA_035473605.1 Conexibacter sp. | reverse complement strand
TGACGGCGAGACGGTCGCCCGCGCGCCGTTCGGAGTGGTCGAGCCGTTCGAGGTCGCGTAGGGTCGCTCCAACCCCGAACGGGAGGAGACCCGAGGTGAAGCTCTACGTGTGCTGGGGGACGTTCCAGGTTCCGGCGATTCGCAGCCATCCGTGCCGTGACGCGCTCGACGCGCTGCACGCCGCCGGCTACGAGCCGGACATCGTGAGAACGTACGGGTTCGGTGCGCTGCCGGACGCGCTCAACCCGCTGCGCAGAGAGGTCAAGAGACTCACCGGGCAGTCGTGGGTCCCGGTGCTGCTGACCGACGACGGCACCGCGATCCGCGAATCGGGCAAGATCGCGGCATGGGCGGCGGCCCACCCGGCCGCCAGCTCCGGCCGCGTCGGCGCGGCCGACTGAGCTTCACCCGCCGCGCGCGAGGTTCGCGCGCGGCGTCGCTCAGCCTTCGCGCGCGAGCCGCTCGACCAGGTCGGCGGCGTGCGCCGCGGCGTCATGCTCCGCACTCCAGGCGGCCAGCTCGCCGGCGCGGCGCGTCAGCGCCGGCTCCGCGAGCGCCCGCTGGACCGCCAGCCGCACGCCGCGCGCGGTCGTGAAGCGCCACGGCAGCCGCACGCCGGCGCCGGCCCAGTCGAGCCGCGCCGCGTTCTCGCCCATGTCGCCGGCGACCGGGCAGGCGACGACGGCCGCGCCGGAGTGCAGCGCGCGCACCATCGTGCCGTGGCCGACGTGGCAGAGCACGATCGCGCACTGCGGCATCGTGCGCGCGTAGGAGACCCACTCGACCAGCCGCGTGTTGGCCGGAACCTCGACCGGTCCCGGCAGCGGCCGGCGGTTCCACGTCGCCAGCACCCGGATCGGCAGGTTGCCGAGGCCCGCCAGCGCGGCGCGCAGCAGTCTGTGGTCTCTGTCCTGCGCCGTCGAGGGGGCGACCAGCACCAGCGGCGCGTCGCCCGGCGGCAGCTCGACCGGCTCGGTCGGCGGCTCCCACAGCAGCGGGCCGACGACGTGGGTGTGCGCCGGCCAGTCACGCGGATACTCCAGCTGCGGATAGGTGGCCACCATGCAGAGCCGCTCGCTCAGCCCGCCGTGGACGCGCTCGACCGGCGGCAGGCCGAGCTGGGCGCGCGTGTCGTTCAGCTCACGCTGGCCGTAGTGCAGTCCCCGTTCGACGAGCGGATCGAGCCGCCGCCACATGCGTTTTCCGATGTCGGTGCGCGGCCAGCGCGCCCCGAACGAGTAGGGCGGCGCGCCAGGTGGGGGAGCGGGGTGGACGTGCGGGATCAACGTCGCGACCGGGATCCCCTCCAGCTCGCCGGCGAGCGCCGGGGCGAGCGTCAGGATGTCCGCGACGACGACGTCCGGACGGGCCCGCGCGACGGCCGGCCGCGTCTCCGAGACGGCCCGCACGACCGCCTCGTACATCGTCATCGGCCGTTCCTGCGTCGGGAAGACGGGGTATTCCGGCGCCGCGACGAAGGCCATCCCCGCGGCCTCCACGTCGGCCCGCCAGCGTGACCAGGTCTCCATCGTCACGGCATGGCCGCGGCGGGCCAGCTCGGTCCCCAGCGCGAGCATCGGGAAGGCGTGACCGGGGTCTCCGAAGGCGCCGAGGAAGACCCTCAGCGGGCCCTGATCCGAAGCACCGACAACCGGTGCAGGAACTGTGGAGCTTTGATGAGCTTTAATGACCTGAGGCACGGATGACCTGCACACACGTTGGGGGCTCATGGACGAAGTCGCCACCGAGCGGCCGCGAGGATACGACGAGTCGGAGATGACTGACGCAGCAGTCGGCATCAGCATGTCCGAAGACGGGCCGAGCAGCGTCCGCGGGCGACTGCGCGGCACGCTCGTGCGCGTCGCCGGCATCGTCGGGATCTGCGCGATCGCGGCGCTCGTGGCGATCGCGCTGCTCGACGTCTCGACGCTCGTGCGCTCGCTCGTCGCCGCCGTCGCGGGCACTGCCGGGGTCGCTGCCGCGATCGTGCTGACGCGCGCGCTGGCCGGTCTGCGGACCGCGCACGCGAGGCTGGCGCGCCGCGAGGCCGACGCGCTGCGGATGGCCGACCTCGACGAGCTGACCGGCCTCGGCAACTACCGCATGTTCACCCGCCAGCTGGCGGCCGAGGTCGCGCGCTCGCGCCGGCACGAGGAGACCTTCTCGCTCGTCCTGCTCGATCTCGACGGCTTCAAGGCGATCAACGACGAGCTGGGCCATCTCGCCGGCGACGACGCCCTCAGGCACGTCGCCGCCGCGCTGCGCGAGACGCTGCGCGAGGAGGACGTCTGCTGCCGTCAGGGCGGCGACGAGTTCGCCGTCATCGCGGTGCGCGCCGGCGCCGAGGAGGCGGCCGACCTGAGCGAGCGCCTCACGCGCGCGATCGAGCACATCCCCTTCGGCGTCAACGGCGAGCGCCGCCTCGGCGCCTGCGCCGGCTGGGCGACCTTCGGCGAGCCGGCTCGCAGCGCCGACGAGCTGATCCTGCGCGCAGACGCCGCGCTGCGCGACGCGAAGCGCTCGACCGACCGCCCCGCCGCCGGCCGTCCGCGCCAGCCGGCGACCCGCCGCCAGGCCGGACGCCTCGGCCGCGGCGAGACGGCCCGTCTCGCGCTGCTGTCGGGCCTCGCACGTGCGCTCGCCGGCGCCCGCGACGAGCGCACGCTGGCGGAGACGACCGTCGCCTTCATGACCGGCGCCTTCGACACGATCGGCTCCGCGGCGCTGGCGACCTGGCCGCACGCCGGGATCAGCTCCGTCGCGCTCGTGCGCCCGCGCCTCGTCGTGCTCGGCTCCGGCGGCGAGGAGGAGGCCGCCGACGGCGCGCTGGCGGCCCGCTCCAGCGTCCGGCGCGCGCTCGCCGCGGCCGGGCCGGCGGTCGTCGAGAACGACCGCGGCAGCCGCTGGATCGACGGCACGCCGGTCCGCAGCGAGCTGGCCGTCGCGGTCCCCGACGGCACCGCGACCTGGGGCTGCCTGCTGATCGCGTGCGACCGGCCGCGCGCCTACGGGATCGTCGAGCGCGCGCTGGCGGAGGCGATCGCGCAGCAGCTCGGCCGCGCGCTGTCGTGCCGGCGGCTGCTCGACAAGCTGAGCGTCTCGGGCTTCGGCGAGCTGTACCGGATCGCCGCCGACGCCGGCGCCGAGGCGCGCGACATGGACTCGCTCCAGCCCCACCCCAACGGCGGCGCGTGGCCCCCGCCGGTGCAGGGCTACTCGATCCCCGAGACCACCCGCGCCTACGGGGCGTTGCTGGT
>DATIOB010000202.1:0-6616 GCA_035473605.1 Conexibacter sp. | reverse complement strand
CAATCGATCAACCGACAAGTAGACTGCGGGCGAAAAGGGGGCCCATGTTCGCGTTCCAGTCGACGCTCTTCCAAGGGGACCAGCTGTTGCAGGCGATCGCCGACGACGCGCCCGCCGCCGGCGGCGGTCTGACGCGCATCTCGCAGACGCAGAACCGCAACGACCCGGCGGTCGGGAAGGTCCAGCTCGCGCTGCTGGACTGGCGCCCGGACGCGCTGCCCAACCACGGCGCCGACGGCGACTACGGCGGCGAGACGGCCGGAGCGGTGCACCGCTTCAAGGCCGAGGAGCTGGGCGTGCCGGAGGCGGAGATCATCAACGACGTCGGCCCGCTCACGGTCCAGCGGCTCGACGCGATCCGCGCCGCGGCCGAGGGGCCGGCGCCGCTGCCGGCGGCCGTCGTGCGCGTCGTCAACCAGTACGGCGAGCCGCTCGCGGGCGTCGTCGTGACGGCCGACGACGGCAGCGCCGTGGCGACCGACGGCGACGGCGTCGCGGCGTTCGCGCTTGCCGGCGCGCAGGCGGCGACGCTCGAGGTGGGCAGTCTGCTGGCCGCGCTCGGCGACCTGCTGGAGCGCGCGGCGGACGGCTTCGACCCCGGCGCCGCGACGGTCGTGACGCCGTCGCTGCCGGCGTCGTTCGTGCTCGATCCGGGCGTGCAGTCGGACGTCGTCGTGGTCGCGCGGGTCGACGTCGAGGTCGCGCTGCTGGCGCCGGTCGAGGGCAGCCCGCGCGTCGAAGGAGCCGGCGCGCGCGCCGAGGTCGAGGGGGAGGTCGTGCGGCTGGCGCTGCAGTCGGCAGGCGGCGCCGGCGCGCTGCTGCTGCTCGACCCGCCGCCGGCCGGTGAGATCCCGGTCGCGGCGATGCCGCCGCTCGACGAGTGGCTGGCGCTGCCGCCGGAGGCGGTGCCGGCGTGGGTGACGGCGGCGAGCGAGCCGCTGCCCGATCCGCCGTCGCCGCAGACGTGGGCGGCGTTCGCGCCCGACGCGCTGCTGGCGTCGCTCTTCGGCAGCGGCGACGCGGCATCGCTGCACGAGCTGCTGAGCGCGCTGGAGGCGCCGCCGGCCGCCGGTCAGGACCCGGCGACCGTGCTGGAGGCGCGCGCCGAGATGGTCGGCGCCTTCCTCTCGCTCGGCCCCGACGCCGGTGCGATCGGACAGGAGTCAGGCTCCGAGAAGCCGGCGGCGATGCAGGAGGAGACGTGATGCAGCTCGAGGTCACCTGGCCCAACCACACGCACTTCCTGCTGGCTGGCGCCGACGTCAAGCTGACGCTCGCCAACCAGCCGATCGCGATCCCGCTGACGCCGGGTCGCGCCGTCGCGACGCTCCAGGGTCTTGCGCTCCCGCCGGCGATCGCCGAGCTGACGGTCGAGTTCAAGCCGGGGCTCGGCGGCAGCGCCGCTCCGGTCCTGCGCGTGCAGCAGCGCTTCGAGCTGCTGCCGATGCCGGACGGTCCGCGGCCGACGGAGTACGTCGTCACGCCGACCGGCGGCGCCGCCCCCGTGACCCAGACCGGCAGACACCCCCTGCTGACCTCGGTGATCGACCCGACGGGCACCAGCTGGCAGGTCGTGATCGAGACCGCGGTCGTCGACGCGACCGGCCAGCAGCCGCTGCTGCTCGACAAGCTGAGACGGTTCCGCACCGCCAACAGAGCGAACGTGCGCGTGCTCGCGCGCACCGACGGCAGAGTGCCGCTGCACTTCGTCTGCGCGACGCCGCCGAGCTGCACGTCGGCGGCGGTGACCGACGTCGTCGGCTTCCTGACGGCGCCGCAGAGAACGCTGGCGGCGGTCGACAGCGACGACGGGCTGCTGCTGCAGGTGCACTACTCGGTGCTGCAGGACCGCGTCGCGGCGTTCCTCGGGACGCCGGTCCACAGAGGCTTCACGACCCCGATCGAGGCCGACCATTTCACGATACCGAGAGGGAAGATCGCCCCCAACGTCGTGCTGATGCGGCGCTGGGAGGAGGCGCTGATGGTCTCCGGCAGACACGTCGCGCTCGTGCAGCCGGCGCCGCAGGACGGCAGACACAACGACGCCGCGACGAGACTGCTGCCGGTGATCCTGCGCGAGGTCCACGCCACGCTCGTCGCCGTCGGCGACATCGCCGCGCCGCCCGGCTCCGCGCCGGCCAGACCGTTTCTTGTGGGCGCCGCGCACAGCGCCGCCGGGCTGTCGCTGTTCGAGGCGATCAGAGATTCGGCGAAGGACGCCTTCAAGGAGCTGTGGCTGTTCGAGGCGCGCACCGCCGACAAGCAGATCGCGCTGCTCGCGGGCACCGACGCCGCGACGCAGATCCTGATCGCCGGCTACGAGCAGGCGAGCGCCGAGAACACCGACAGAGCGGCGAGAGCGCACCCGAAGCTGTCCGGCCGCGTGCGGCGGCTGCCGGAGACGCCGCCGGCACCGGGGACGAGACCGGAGGTGATCGCCGTCTCGACCCCGCTGCTGAGACATGCGCTGGAGGGGATCCTGGCGAGAGCCGACGACTGGAGAGCGCCGGTCCACAGAGTCGGCAGAAGCGAGTTCCACGAGCGCTTCGAAGTCCTCCACCAGCACATCGTCCAAGGCGACGACGCCGACAGAGTGCTGTTCCTGACGAAGGCGCTGGTGCGCTCGACGCTGCGCTGAGCGGCGGGCCGGAAGCCGGCGCTCAGAGGCGGATCCAGCGGTCGCTGCCGGCGTCGTGGCGGGCGAGGCCGAGGTCGGCGAAGGCGGCGAGCCAGCCCTCCATCGGCCACCAGCCCCAGCGGCGGCGGAAGCGGGCGGCGTTGGCGAGGATCTCGTCGAGGTGCTCGACCGGCGGACTGCTGGAGTCGTGGTGCTGGTGATGGGCCCAGGCGCCGCCGACCCAGCAGAGGTCGACCCCGGCGACGCGCGCCCGCTGCCCGAAGTCGGTGTCCTCGGCGCCGTAGCCGACGTACTCCTCCGCGAAGCCGCCGATCCGCTCCCAGTCGCCGGCCGTGACGGCGAAGGAGAGCGACCAGAAGAGGCGGTGGTCGCCGCCGCGGCGCAGCAACTCGTCGTCGGGCGGGGCGGGACGGGCGGGGTGGGGGCGGCTGTGCGCGGCGAGCGCCGTGAGGTCGTAGCCGCCGGCCGGTGCCGGCGGCAGGTAGGCGACCGGACCGCACAGCAGCGCCGGGCGGTCGGCGGCCGCGGTGGCGGCGGCGACGTAGCGCTCGACCAGCCGCGGCGCGGGGATGCAGTCGACGTCGAGGAAGAGCAGCAGCTCGGCGCCGGCCCGCAGGGCCTGGTCGGCGCCCGCGTTGCGCGCCGCGGCGAGCGGCAGCGCGGCCCCGTCGCCGGCGGCGCAGGGGGCGAACTGCGTCTCCGGCCCGCAGGCGGCGCGGTAGGCGGGCAGGTCCTGCGGCCGCATCGTCACGACGATCCGCAGGTCGGGCTGCGCGGAGCCGCGGCGGAGGCCGTCGCACTGGCGCTCGAGGTGGCGCGCGCGGCCGGCGGCGATCGTGATCAGCGCGGTGCGCACGGGATTCCCGCCAACGCGCCCCCGCCGCTCGCTCGTGGCGGCGGCGCGACGGCTGTCGACGCCGCCAGCTCCTCCGGTGCCGGATCGCCCGTGAGCCGGTCGAGCAGCGCAGCGGCGCGCGCGGCGCCGTCGCCGGGCGCCCAGCGCGCCCACAGCGCGCCGTCGCGCGCCGCCGCCCGCTGCAGCAGCGCCGGCCATTCGTCCGCGCGCGGCCACCTGCGCAGGACCGTCGCGAGCCCCGCGCGGTCGAGCACGTCGGCGGTCGCGTGCTGCTCGTCGAAGGGGCGCGCCTGGGGCAGGACGATCGCCGGGCGGCGCGCGGCGGCGACGTCCGCCAGCAGGTTCTGGCCGGCGTGGCAGACGACCACGTCGGCGCGCTTGAGCGCCGGCCAGGGATCGGGCTCCCAGCGTCCCGCGGGCGGGCCGAGCACGTCCCACGTCCACTGCGGCGTCGCGCGCCGCGCCGCCGTCACCTGCGCCGCCGTGATCGCGCTGCCGCCGCGACCGGAGATCAGCAGGACGCGGCGCTTCGGCCCACCCGCGCGCTGCGGCAGCGCATCCGCACTGCGCTCCGGCGCATCCGGCCGCTGCGGCGGCCCGCCGCGCGCGCCATCCGCGCCCACCGGCGCCTGCCGCCCCTCGAAGCGCGAGATCGCTCCGACCGCGTGCAGCTTGCCGCGCCATGGCTCGACACCCGTCAGAGGCTCCGCCCAGGCCGGCCAGGGAGCGAGGATCGCGCCGGCGAGGCGGTAGGCGAGCTGATGCGGCGCGTCGGTGCGGGTGCCCGGCATCCCGACGACGACGAGCGGGACGCCGAGCAGGCGGACGAAGGCGGCGACCTCGCAGGAGACGTCGGCGACGAACAGGCGCGGTCGCGCCGCGCCGATCCACGCGGCGATCACGGCCATCCGCGTCCGCAGCCCGTCGTCGTGCAGCGGCGCCCAGTGCAGCGCCCCGCCCGCGGCCGCCTCCCGCCCCGACCCCGCGTCGTCGCGCGGCAGCTCGATCCAGCCGCCCCGCCAGCGCTCCGGGCGCGGCAGCGACGAGAGCACGGTCAGCGGCGTCGCGAGCCGCTCCGCGATCGTCGTCGCGCGCGCGAGGTGCCCGGCGCCGTGGTGGTGGACGTACCAGCCGATCATGTCGTCGCGAGCGCGTGGGGCGCGGTCGTCAGCTGGTCGTAGATCTCCTCGTAGCGGTCGATCGTGCGCTCCAGCGAGCAGCGTTCGACGGCGTGGCGCCGCGCGGCCGTCCGCGACAGCGCCGGCGCCGCGACCATCGCGCGCGCCAGCCCCGCCACGTCGTCGGGTGCGACGAGGACGCCGCAGTCGTCGCCGAGCACCTCCGGCACGCCGCCGCGCGCGAAGGCGCAGACGGGCGTGCCGCAGGCCAGCGCCTCGGCGACGACGAGCCCGTACGGCTCGTCCCAGCGCGGCGTCACGAGCACGGTCGCGGCGGCGCCGAGCAGCCGCACGAGCGCGGCGTGGTCGAGGTGCC
Organism: Conexibacter sp.; assembly: GCA_035473605.1. Taxonomy (GTDB): domain Bacteria; phylum Actinomycetota; class Thermoleophilia; order Solirubrobacterales; family Solirubrobacteraceae; genus Conexibacter. The sequence goes on along the minus strand of DATIOB010000202.1, from coordinate 1,628 downwards.
CGAGGTAGCGCACCTGCGGCGCGGCCGCCAGGCGCGGACGCACCTCGGCGGCGAAGTAGTCGCGGTCGGCGACGGGGCCGGCGAGCAGCAGCGGCCGCTCGGCGGCGGTCGCCGCCTCGATCGCCAGGTGCGTTCCCTTCTCCGGCGCGATGCGGCCGAACCAGAGCGCCGGACCGCCGCCGGGACCGGGCGTCCAGCGACTCGCGTCGACGCCGTTGTGGACGACGTGCGCGTGCGGCAGCAGGTGCCGCCATGCGCCGGCCGTCTGTGCGCTGACGGCGGCGAACTCGCCGGCGGCGCTGCCGGCGACCTGGATCGCGGATTCCAGCCACGGCGTCGGCGGCGTGTGCAGCGTCGTCAGCAGCGGCATCGGCAGCGTCGCCGACATCGCGATCGGGAGGTGGTGGAGGCTGTGGTTGTGGACGACGTCGAACGGCCCGGTCTGCTCGCGCGCGAGCCGCACCATCAGGTCGAGGTAGGCGTGGTGCTCGTCGAGCCACTGCGGCGCGCTCATGCTGACGTCGGCGCGCGCGCTCTCGCTGACCTGCGGCCGCCTCAGGTCGAACGTCTCGACGCCCAGCCGCGGGTCCGACCCGGGTCCGGCGAACAGCGTGACGGTGTGCCCGCGGCGGCGCAGCCCGTCGGCGAGCGCCCACACCTGCGCCTCCAGGCCGCCGGCGAACGGCTCGGCGATCGGGAAGCGCGCGGAGGCGACGAGCGCGATCCTGCGACCGCTCACGTCAGCAGGCGCGCGTAGAGCGCCTCGTGGGCCTGCGCCAGCTCGCGGCGCTCCTGCATCCGCTGCGCCGCCGACGCCTGCCAGAGCGGGCGCTGCGTGACGGCGGTGCGGATCGCCTGTGCCAGCCCGTCCGCGTCCAGGCCGCCGTCGTCGTGGCCGTACGTCAGGCACGGCCGCTGCTCGGCGTAGAAGCCGCAGGTCGGCGCGACGACGATCGTGCCGAGGTCGTGACAGGCCTCCAGCCAGCCGGAGTGGGTCCCGAAGCGGTAGGGGAGCACCGAGACGTCGATCGTCCGGAAGTACTCCCACAGCTCGTCGTCGCCGAAGTACGGATGGACGACCAGCTCGACCTGCGGGTGCCCGTCGGCGAGCGCGCGCAGCTGCTCGCCCAGGAGCGGCGCGTACCAGTGGTTGGCGGGGTCGAAGACCTCGTCGTGGAGGTCGATCCGCAGCCGCGCGCCGGGCAGCTCCGCGAGCGTCCCGGCGATCACGCGGGCGACGCCGAGGACGTCCATGTTGGCGCGGAAGCTCTTGGCGTGGAGGCCGATCACGAACGTCTCGCCGCGCTCCGGGCGCGGCGCGCCGAGCAGCGGCGGGTCGACGACGTGGGGGTGCGGGAGCACGGTGGCCGTGCGTCCCCAGCGTCTGCGGATCGTCTCCGCCGCGCCGGGCGTCAGCGTGACGATCGCCGCCGCGGCCTCGACCAGCGTCCCGAGCTGCGCGTCGTGCAGCGCGACGTCGTGGTGATGCGGGTTGCGCAGGTCGTGCACGGTCAGCACCAGCGGCGCGCCCACCGCGTCGAGCGCCGCGGTCAGCCCGCGCAGCTGCTGCGGCGACTTCGCGTCGAAGCCGAAATGGACGTGGAAGATGTCGAACGCGTCACGGTGGG
>DATIOB010000201.1:0-23881 GCA_035473605.1 Conexibacter sp. | reverse complement strand
GACGCTGCGCGACGGTCCCGCGCAGCTGACGATCGACGGCGCGCAGGCGCTGCTGGACCGCGCGCAGGAGCTGGCGCGCGGCAGCGGGATCGAGATCGCCGCCGGCGGCTACGTCGGCGCCGACCTCTCGCAGCCCGGCTCGGCCGACTCCGACGCGATCGGCCTCGCGGCCGCGATCGTGATCCTGCTGTTCACCTTCGGCACCGTCGTCGCGATGGGGCTGCCGATCCTGACCGCGATCCTCGGCCTCGGCACCGGCCTCTCGCTGATCACGCTCGCGACGCACGTCGTGCAGGTGCCGAGCACCGCACCGGCGCTGGCGACGATGATCGGCCTCGGCGTCGGGATCGACTACTCGCTCTTCGTCGTCACGCGCCATCGCGAGCTGATGGCCGAGGGCGTCCCCGTGCGCGACGCGATCGCCGGCGCGGTCGCCTCCGCCGGCGGCGCCGTCTGCTTCGCCGGCGGCACCGTCGTGATCGCGCTCTGCTCGCTGCTGCTGACCGGCATCCCGCTCGTCGCGCAGCTCGGCTGCGTCGCCGCGATCGCGGTGCTCGTCGCCGTCGCCGCCGCGATCACGCTGCTGCCGGCCGCGCTCGGCGCCGTCGGCCCGAAGATCGACTCGCTCGCGCTCCCCGGCCGCGGCCGCCGCGCCCGCCGCGCGACCGCCGTCGACGCGCGCGAGGACCACGGCGCGCTGCACGCCGACGCCGCGATCTCGACGCGCCCGCGCCTCGGCGAGTCGGAGGCCGATGCCGTCGCGGCGCCGCACGCGCCCTCCGCTGCCGACCACCCCGCCGCCTGGACCCGCTGGGCGCTGCTGATCGCGCGCCGCCCGTGGCCGTCGCTGGTGCTGGCGGTCGTGATCGTCGGCGTGCTCGCATGGCCGCTGACGACGCTCCAGCTGGGCCAGAGCGACACCGGCCAGCTGCCCTCCGACACGACCGCGCGCCAGGCCTACGACCTGCTCGCCGACGGCTTCGGCGCCGGCGTCAACGGCCCCCTGCTGGTCGCCGCCGAGCTGCCCGCCGGCAGCTCCAGAGCCGAGGCCGCGACCGCCCTGGAGCGGCTCCATGTCGCGCTTGCGAGAGCCGAGGGCGTCGCGGCGGTCAGCCCGCCGCTGCCGGCCCCGAGCGGCCGCGCCGCGCTGCTGACGGTGACGCCGAGATCGGCGCCGTCGGCGGAGGCGACCGAGCGGCTCGTGCGCGACCTGCGCCGCGACACGATCCCCGCCGCGCTCAGAGGCAGCGAGGTCGAGGCGTGGGTCGGCGGCCAGACGGCCGGCTTCATCGACCTCTCCGACGAGATCGGCGACCGCCTGCCGCTCGTGATCGCGATCGTGCTGACGCTGTCGTTCCTGCTGCTGACCGTCGCCTTCCGCTCGCTCGTCGTGCCGCTGAAGGCGGTCGTGATGAACCTGCTGTCGATCGGCGCCGCCTTCGGGATCGTCTCCTACGTCTTCAGCCACGACTGGAGCGCGCAGCTGATCGGCGTCGAGGGCGCTGCGCCGATCGTCTCGTTCGTGCCGCTGATGATGTTCGCGATCCTCTTCGGCCTCTCGATGGACTACGAGGTCTTCCTGATGACGCGGATGCGCGAGCGCTGGCTGGCGACCGGCGACGCCCACCGCGCCGTCGTCGAGGGGCTCGCCGGGACGGCGCGCGTGATCACCGCCGCGGCGCTGATCATGGTCTGCGTCTTCTCCGCCTTCCTGCTCAACGGCAACCCGACGATCAAGCAGTTCGGGCTCGGGATGGCGGCGGCGGTCGCGGTCGACGCGACGGTGATCCGCTGCCTGCTCGTGCCGGCCGTGATGACGCTGCTGGGCAAGCATGCCTGGTGGTTCCCGAGACGGCGCGCCGCGACGCCCGCCGAGCAGCCGCCCGCGACCGTCTCCGGGTAGCCTTCCGGGGGTGCAGCGCCTCCCCACCTGGATCGTCGCCGGCGGCTCCCTGCTGATCGGGTTCGCCGTCGCCGACATCACGGGCGTGCGGCCGCTCGGCGGGATCGTGCTGTTTCTCGGCGCGCTCTGGTGCGGACTGCGCTGGCGCCGCGAACAGGGGCTCGCGGTCGCGATCGCGCTCGTCGCCGCCTTCCTCGCCGCCTTCGCGCTGTCGCACCCGCTCGGGAAGGCGATCGGCTCGTGGCCGGCGGTGCTCGTCGTCTCGGCCTTCGTCGCCGCGATCGCGTGGGCGCGCGTCGACCGCTTCTCCCCACCGGGAACCGGCGTGTCGCCCTCGGCGGCGCGCTAGCGTCCCTGGCATCGCCGCGGCGTTCGACACCAGCGCGCTCCCGCCCGGTCCACGCGGGCCGCGGCTGCTGACGGTCGCGCGCTTCCTGCTGCAGCCGGACCGCTTCATCCCGGCGTGCCGCGAGCGCTACGGCCCGCTCTTCACGCTCACGCTCTCCCCCGACCGCACGATCATCGTCTGCGGCGACGCGGCCGTCGCGAAGGAGGTCTTCACGGGCGATCCGGCGCTGCTGCACGCCGGCGCCGGCAACGTGATCCTCAGACCGCTCCTCGGCCCTCGCTCGGTGCTGCTGCTCGACGGGCCCGAGCACCTGCGCCAGCGGCGGCTGCTGCTGCCGCCGTTCCACGGCGAGCGGATGCGCGGCTACGGCGAGCGGATGCGCGCGATCGCCGAGCGCCACGTCGCGCAGTGGCCGGTCGGCGAGCCGTTCGCCGCCCACCCGTCGATGCAGGCGATCACGCTCGAGGTGATCCTGCGCGTCGTCTTCGGCGTCGAGGACGCCGCCCGCGTCGCGCAGCTGTCGGCGCCGCTGCGCGAGCTGCTCGACTCGACCACGCAGCCGCGCCGGCTGCTGGGGCTGCAGTTCACGAGATCGCAGGGCGCGCGGCCGCGCACCCCGTGGGGCCGTGTGAAGCGGCTGCTGGCGCCGGTCGACCGGATGGTCTTCGAGGAGATCGCCGCGCGCCGCGCCGAGGCGGCGGCCGGCGGCGAGCCGCACGACGACATCCTCTCGCTGCTGCTGGCCGCACGCGACGAGCAGGACCGGCCGCTGACCGACCAGGAGCTGCGCGACGAGCTGATGACGCTGCTGCTCGCCGGCCACGAGACGACGGCGACGGCGCTCGCCTGGACGCTGGAGCGGATCACCCGCCACCCCGAGGTGCTCGCGCGGCTGCAGGAGGAGGCCGGCGATCCCGCCGGCGCCGCCTACCTCGACGCGGTGATGACCGAGACGCTGCGGCTGCGACCGGTCGTGCCGGCGGTCGTGCGCAAGCTGCAGGCGCCGATGACGTTCGGCGGCTGGGAGCTGCCGGCCGGCGTCAACATCGCGCCGAACATCTGGCTGATCCACCGCGACCCGACGCTCTACCCGGAGCCCGAGGCCTTCCGGCCCGAGCGCTTCCTCGGCAGAAGACCGGGCACCTACGAGTGGATACCGTTCGGCGGCGGGATCCGCCGCTGCCTCGGCGCCAGCTTCGCGCTCTACGAGATGCGCGTCGTGCTGGAGACGATCCTGGCGCAGACGCGCCTGGCCCCGAACACCGCCGCCGCCGAGCGCGTCACGCGCCGCTTCGTGACGTTCACGCCGGCCGACGGCGGCCGCATCACGGTCGCCGAGCGGCGCGCGCCGGCCGGCGCCCCGCCGCCGCCGCTCGTCGCGGTGTAGCGGCGCGCCGCCTGAGCGCGACGCGCCGGTTTCCCAACCGCGCCGCCGACGGTCGCCGTAGAGACGGAGACCGTTCAACGACGTTGAGGAGGACACATGAACCTGCGCCTGCCCGCACTGCTCTGCTGCGCCGCGCTCGGACTGGGCGTGGCCGCCTGCGGCGACGACGACGACTCGGCCTCGGGCGCCGCCGCCACCACCGCCGCGCCGATGGAGACGCCGGCGACGATGCCGGAGGAGACGGCGGCGGCCGAGGACATCGTCGCGCTCGCCTCCAGAACGCCGGAGCTGTCGACGCTCGTGAGAGCGGTCGGCGCCGCCGGCCTCGTCGAGACGCTGCAGGGCGAGGGGCCGTTCACCGTCTTCGCACCGACGAACGACGCCTTCGCCGCGGTCGACAGAAGAGCGCTCGCGGCGCTGCTGCAGCCGAGCGGCAGAAGAGCGCTGACGGGGGTGCTGACGTACCACGTCGTGCCCGCCAGAGCGATGGCAGCCGATCTCAGAGACGGCCAGGTGCTCGAGACCGTGCAGGGCGAGAGACTGACCGTCTCGATCGATGGCGACACCGTCAAGGTCGGCGGCGCAACCGTGACGATGCCGGAGGTCGCCGCCTCCAACGGCGTCGTGCACGTGATCGACACGGTGCTGATGCCGCCCTCCGCCGGCTGAGCGTCAGCGCGGGGCGAACGGCCGGCCGGCCGTTCGCCCCGCGTCCGCGCATCGCATGAAACCTGTTGTCCGAGTGTCTACTCGACTCTGGACGATTGCGTAGAGATTCTTGAGGTGGGGGCGTGAATACTCGTTCCATGACGACCATGCGACCCCCAACCATCGTGGCCTTCGGCGGAGGTGGATTCTCGATGGAGGCTGGGAACCCCTTGCTGGACGACTACGTGCTGTCGCTCACCGGAGTGAACCGGCCGCGCGTGTGCTTCGTCCCCACCGCATCAGGCGATGCGGACCACTACGTCGTGCGCTTCTACCGCACCTTCTCGATGACGTGCGACACCTCCCACGTCTCGCTCTTCCGCCGCGACCGCGGCAGCGGCGCCGTCGAGGGCGACCTCGAGGAGCACCTGCTCAACCAGGACGTGATCTACGTCGGCGGCGGCAGCGTCGTCTCGCTGCTGGGTGCCTGGCGGGCGCACGGGCTCGACCGCATACTGCGCGCCGCCTGGAAGAAGGGCGTCGTGCTGTGCGGGCTGTCCGCCGGCTCGCTCTGCTGGTTCTCGGAGGCGGTCACCGCCTTCCACGGCGCGCCCAGCGTCGTGCGCGGGCTCGGGCTGCTGCCCTACTCCAACTGCGTCCACTACGACGGCGAGCCGACGCGGCGCGAGGAGTACCGCCGCTTCGTCGGCGACGGCGTGCGGCCCGGCTACGCCGCCGACGACGGCGCGGCGCTGCACTTCGAGCACCGCCAGCTGCGGCACGTCGTCAGCTCGCGGCCCAAGGCCCAGGCGTATCGTGTCGAGCCGATCGACGGCGAGATCGTCGAAGCCCCGCTGCATGCCCGCTACCTCGGTGAACGGATGCCTGATCTCTTGACTGCCGTCGCATGAACGGCCCACCCCGGATCCTCGCGATGGGCGGGGGCGGCTTCACGATGGAGCCGGACAACCCCGCCCTCGACGACTACGTCGTGTCGCTGACCGGCGCGCGCGAGCCGCGCGTGCTGTTCCTGCCGACGGCGTCGGGCGATCCGACCGCGCAGATCACCTCCTTCTACGGCCGCTTCGGCCGCACCGCCTCGGCGACGCACCTGTCGCTGTTCCGCCGCCACGGCTCGGCCCGCACGCTCGCCGACATCGTGCTCGAGCAGGACGCGATCTACGTCGGCGGCGGCTCGATGCGCAACCTGCTGGCGATCTGGCAGGCGCACGAGCTCGACGTGCTGCTGCGCGAGGCGTGGAGACGCGGGATCGTGCTCGTCGGCCTCAGCGCCGGCGCGATGTGCTGGTTCCAGGGCGGCGTCACCCGCTCCGGCGGCCCGCCCGAGGTGATCAAGGGAATGGGCCTGCTGCCCGGCTCCTTCAGCGTCCACGCCGACGGCGAGCCGGAGCGGCTGCCGGTCTGGCTGTCCGCCGTCAGATCGGGCGAGCTGCCCGGCGGCTGGGCGGCCGACGACGGCGTCGCGCTGCTGTTCCACGGCACGAAGATGACGAAGGTCGTCACCTCGCGACCCGGCACCGCGGCCCTGAGGGTCGATGCGGTCGCCGGCCAGCTCGTGCGCCACCGGATCGAGCCGGAGCTGCTGGGCGTCACGACGACCAGCCCGCTCGACGCGCCGGTCGGCGACGACATCCGCGAGCTGCGTGACCTGAAATATGGAATGCGCCGGGGCTGAACGCTCCGGCGACGCGCGAAGGTCGAAGAGGTGAGGCGACGGCCCGGCGCGATCCGCACCACCAGCGCGCCGGGCCGCCATCCTCGGGTGGTGCGCAGGGGGCACGCCCTCCGCACCGGTCACGTGAGCGACGGAGGCACGTCCGTCGCTCACGCGCTTCTCGGCGGTCCTATCTGAGCTCTGCCGAGCTCTTGCCGAGCAGCTGTCGGGCGATGATCAGCAGCTGGATCTGCTGAGTGCCCTCGAAGATGTCGAGGATCTTGCCGTCACGGGCCCACTTCTCCAGCAGCAGCTCCTCGCCGAAGCCGCGCGAGCCGCAGAGGCGCACGCAGCGCAGCGCGACGTCGACGCAGGTCCGCCCCGCCTTCGCCTTCGCGTAGGAGGCGTGGAGCGAGTTGGGCTTGCTGTTGTCGGCCATCCAGGTCGCCTGCATCGTCAGCAGGCGCGCGGCCTCGAAGTCGGCCTCCATCGCGAGGTACTCGGCGGCGGCCGCCGACTGCGACTGGGCCGGCTTGTCGTAGTCGACCTCGACGCCCGCCTCGTCGAGCAGCTCCTTGGTCTGCTCGAGGCAGGCGCGCGTCAGCCCGACGGCCATCGCGGCGACGAGCGGCCGCGTGTTGTCGAACGTCTGCATGACGCCCGCGAAGCCTCTCTTGACGTCGACCTCAGGGCTGCCGAGCAGGTTCTCTCTCGGCACACGGCAGTCGTCGAGGATGAACGCGGCGGTGTCCGAGGCGCGGATGCCGAGCTTGTGCTCGAGCCGGTCGAGCTTCATGCCCGGGTTCGAGCGCTCGACGACGAACGACTTGATCGCCGCGCGGCCGAGGCTGCGGTCGAGCGTCGCCCACACGACGACGAGATCGGCCCGCTCACCTGAGGTGACGTAGATCTTCTCGCCGTTGAGGATGTACTCGCCGGTTCTCTCGTCGTACTCGGCAGTCGTGCGGATCGCGGCGGAGTCCGAGCCGGCCTCCGGCTCGGTGATCGCCATCGCGGCCCACTTGCCGTCGAAGCGCTTGAGCTGCTCGTCGTTGGCGACCGAGGCGATCGCGGAGTTGCCGAGCCCCTGGCGCGGCATCGACAGCAGCAGGCCGACGTCGCCCCAGCACAGCTCGACGATCCCGAGCGCGGTCGACATGTTCGAGCCGTTGCGGATCTCGTCGCTCTGCTCCTGCCGGCGGACGCCGCCGGCGCCGGCGCCGCCGCCCATGTCGGAGCCGTCGTTCATGCCGTCGAGGAGAGCGGCGAGCATGTCGAGCTCTCTCGGGTAGGCGTGCTCCTCCTGGTCGTACTTGCGCGAGACCGGGCGGAAGATCTCCTCGGCGACCTGGTGGGCCTGCCCGACGAGCGGGAGAAACTTCTTCGGGACTTCCAGATTCATTGGCATCGGTCAGATCTCCTAGACGAGCAGGGCGCCCTCGACGACGCCGACGGCACGCAGGTCGCGGTACCACCGCTCGACCGGGTGCTCCTTGATGTAGCCGTGGCCGCCGAGCAGCTGGACGCCCTCGGAGCCGATCCAGCTGCCCTTCTCGCCGCACAGGTGACGGGCGAGCGCGGTCTCGCGCGCGAAGTCCTTGTCGGCGTCGGCTCGGGCGGCGGCGCGCAGCGTCGTCAGCCGCATCCCCTCCAGCTCGATCGCGATGTTCGAGACGGCGAACGCGACCGACTGGCGATGCGAGATCGGCTCGCCGAAGGCGACGCGCTCGTTGACGTACGGGATCACGTAGTCGAGCACCGCCTGAGCGGCGCCGACAGCCAGTGCGCACCAGCCGAGCCGCGCGCGGCGGACGGCCTCGGCGTAGACGGCCGGGGAGCCGTCGCCGAGCAGCGCGCGCGCCGGCACGCGGACCTCTTCCAGCAGCACCTCGCCGAAGGCGGCGGCGCGCGCGCCCATCCCGGGCGACGTCTTCGTCAGCACGCCCTCGGCCTTCGTCTCGACGAGGAAGAGACCGGGGCCGTGGCCGGCGATTCTCGCCGCGACGAGCAGCAGCTCGGCGTCAGCCGCACGCGGCACGAACGCCTTGACGCCGGAGAGGACGTAGTCGGCGCCGTCGATCCGCGCGGTCGTCTTCAACTCGAAGGGGTCGAACAGCGGGCTCGGCTCGTGCAGCGCGAACGCGGCGACGGCGGGGGCGTCGGCGAGCAGCGCCGGCAGGTAGGTGCCCTGCTGCTCGGCGTCGCCCCACAGCGACAGCGCGGTCGCGACGCCGGCCGGCGCGAGCGCGGCGACGGCGAGACCGAGGTCGCCGTGCGCGAGCGCCTCGGCGGCGAGGACGGTGGTCACGGCGGACCGCTCGCTGACGGCGCCGCCCAGCTCCTCCGGCACGCCGAGCATCGTCAGGCCCAGCTCGGATGCCTCGGCGAGCAGCTCCTTCGGCGCCGCCGCGGCCTCGTCGGCCTTGAGCGCGTTCGGACGCAGTCTCTCGGCGCCGAAGTCGCGGAAGGCCTCCATCAGCATCTGCTGCTCGTCGGTCGGCGTCAGGTCGAAGACGCCCGAGCCCGCCGGCTTCAGACGAGCCGGCTTCTTGCCGTTGCCCTGCACCTGCTTGAAGGTGCGGTTGGCGGCGCCGACGGCGCGGAAGCCGTCGCGCGTCGCGCGGTAGACGACGCCCTCGGCCTGCTTGCGGATGCCGAGCCTGTCGACGAGGTCCGAGCCGGCAAAGCGGCCGAGGGCACGGAGCCCGAGGCCCATGCTGCGATCAGCCACGCTCATGCGGCAGTCACCAGTCCTTCCAGATGGATCTTCGTGTCGTCTTTGCGGTTGCGGACGGCGAAGCGGCCGTCCTCTGCTGCGAATGCGACCTTGCCCGGGAGCAGGATCGGCCGCTTGAAGGTCACGTCGACGGTGTAGGCATCCGGCAGCGTCGACTCGAGCGCTGCGAGGCAGCGCGCCTTCGTCCACATGCCGTGGGCGATCGCCTTCGGGAAGCCGAGCAGCTTCGCGCTGTACGCGTGCATGTGGATCGGGTTGCGGTCGCCGGAGGCGGCGCCGTAGCGGCGGCCGAGATCCTCGCCGAGCTTCCACACGGCCACGAACGGCAGCTCCGACGGCGCGGGGCCGTCCTGGGGCTTCGGGCGCTCCGCGTCCTTGTCGCCCTTGCCGCGCCGCAGCATCGTCGAGGCGTCCTGCCACACCAGCTCGTCGCCGACGCGCGCCTCGGAGACGATCGTGAAGGTCTTGCCCTTCGCGTGCGGCTGAACCGGCATCGTGTGGACGCGCAGGTCGTAGGTCTCGTCCGCGCGCAGCGGGCGGAACTGGGTGATGCGGTTGCGCAGGTGGACGAGGCCGACGGCGCCGAACGGGAACGCGCCGTCGGTCATCAGCGCCATGTGCAGCGGGAACGCCTGCACGTGGACGAAGGTCGACGGCAGCTCGTCGCGCAGCGTGAAGCCGCAGACGCGGTCGTAGGAGGCGAGCTGGTCGCGATCGGTGCGGACGCCGTCGAGCGTCAGCACCGTTCTCGGGATCCGGCCGCCTGCGCCGGCGACGAACGGCAGGTTCGACGCGCCAGGGATCAGCGGCAGCGCCGCCTTCGCGTAGAGGCCGAGCGTGCCGGGCGGCCCGCTCAGTCTGCGCGTCGTGGTGGTCGGGGCTGAGGCCACGTCACGCCCCCAGGAGGCTCTGGCCGCAGACGCGCACGGTGTTGCCGGTGACGCCGGTCGAGGCGGGGCTGGCGAAGTAGGCGATCGCCTCGGCGACGTCGACCGGCAGCCCGCCCTGCGAGAGCGAGTTCATGCGGCGGCCGGCCTCGCGCGTGGCGAACGGGATCTTCGCCGTCATCTGCGTCTCGATGAAGCCGGGGGCGACCGCGTTGATCGTCGCCTTCTGTCTCGCCAGCAGCGGCGCGTAGGCGTCGACGACGCCGATCACGCCGGCCTTCGAGGTCGCGTAGTTGGTCTGGCCGAAGTTGCCGGCGATGCCCGCTATCGAGGAGACGCAGACGATCCGGCCGTTCTCGTTGAGGACCGCTCTTCTTCTGCCCGCGATCAGCGCGTCGGTGATCCGCTGCAGCGCGCCGAGGTTGACCTGGATGACGCTGTTCCAGCGCGCCTCGTCCATCCGCCCGAGCGTCTTGTCGCGCGTGATGCCGGCGTTGTGGACGACGACGTCGACGCCGCCGTGCTCCCGCTTCAGGTACGCGGCGATCGTGCTCGGCGCGTCGTCGGCGGTGATGTCGGCGGTCAGCGCGGAGCCGCCGATCGCGCCGGTGACGGCCTTCAGGTCGCCCTCCAGCGCCGGGACGTCGAGGCCGACGACGTGAGCGCCGTCGCGCGCGAGCGTCGCCGCGATCGCGGCGCCGATGCCGCGCGAGGCGCCGGTCACGAGCGCGACCTTGCCGGCGAGCGGCTGGCTCCAGTCGATCGTCGGGACGATGCCGGCGGCGCTGACGCGGATCACCTGGCCGTCGACGTAGGCCGACTTCGACGACAGCAGGAAGCGCAGCGTCGAGGCGAGCTGGTCCTCGGCGCCGGGGGCGACGTAGACGAGCTGGCCGGTCGCGCCCGCCTTCAGCTCCTTCGCGGCGGCGCGCGTGAAGCCCTCCAGCGCGCGCTGGGCGATCTGCTCGCTCGGCGTGCTCGCCGCCTCCGGCGTCGTGCCGAGCACGACGAGGCGGCCGCAGCGCTTGACGCGGCGGATCGTCGGGCCGAAGAAGGCGTGCAGCTCCTCCAGCTGGGCCGGCTCGGTGATGCCGGTCGCGTCGAAGACGACGGCGCCGTATCTCTGCGAGGCGGCGGCCGCGGGGGTCCACGGACCGGCGTCGAGACCGGCCTCGGCGGCGGCGGCGCGGAGGTCCTCCCGCAGCGGCGTCGAGGCCTCGGCGCCGATCTCGGCGACGAGCTTCGCCAGCGGCCGCGCGAGCCGTCCGCCGGGCGCGCCGCCGAGCAGCACGCGGCCGTCGGCGACCGCGTCGCCGGGGCTGAAGCGCTTGAGCGGGACCGGCGCGGGGAGGCCGACCTGCTTCTGGACGAGCTTCCCGATCGGCGTGTTGATCAGTTCGGTGTAACGGTCGGCTTGTGCCATGTCTATGCCTCCAAGATCGCGACGACGCCCTGGCCGCCGGCTGCGCAGATGCTGATCAGGCCACGGCCGCCGCCGCGCTCGTGGAGCGCCTTCGCGAGGCTGGCGACGATCCGCCCGCCGGTCGCGGCGAACGGGTGGCCGGCAGCGAGCGAGCTGCCGTTGACGTTGAGCTTGTCGCGGTCGATCGAGCCGAGCGGGCCGTCGAGTCCGAGCCGCGTGGTGCAGAAGGCCGGGTCCTCCCATGCCTTCAGCGTCGAGAGGACCTGCGAGGCGAACGCCTCGTGGATCTCGTACAGGTCGAAGTCCTGCAGTCTGAGGCCGTTGCGCGCGAGCATCCGCGGGACGGCGTAGGCCGGCGCCATCAGCAGGCCCTCGCGGCCGTTGACGTAGTCGACCGCGGCCGTCTCGGCGTCGACGAAGAACGCCAGCGGCGTGAGGCCGTGCGCGCTGGCCCACTCCTCGGAGCCGAGCAGGACCGTCGCGGCGCCGTCGGAGAGCGGCGTCGAGTTGCCGGCCGTCATCGTGCCGGACTTGCCGCCGAAGACGGGCTTCAGCTTCGCCAGTTTCTCGAGGCTCGTGTCGGGGCGCAGGTTCTGGTCGCGCTCGAGCCCGAGGTAGGGCGTGACGAGGTCGGCGTTGAAGCCGCGCTCGTAGGCCGCGGCGAGGTTCTGGTGCGAGCGGTAGGTCAGCTCGTCCTGCGCCTCGCGCGTGATTCCCCACTCGGCGCCGGTGCGCGCCTGGTGCTCGCCCATCGAGAGGCCGGTGCGCGGCTCCTCGTTGCGCGGGGGCGCCGGCGCGAGGTGCTGCGGGCGCAGCCGCAGGAACGGCTTCAGCTTGTCCTGCGTCGAGCGGCCGCGGTTGGCGTCGAGCAGGATCTGGCGCAGGTCCTCGCCGACGGCGATCGGCGCGTCGGAGGTCGTGTCGACCCCGCCGGCGACGCCGGCGTCGATCTGGCCGAGCGCGATCTTCGCGGCGACGAGGTTGATCGCCTGCAGGCCGGTGCCGCAGGCCTGCTGGATGTCGTACGCGGGCGTCTCGGCCGAAAGGCGGCTGCCGAGGACCGACTCGCGCGTGAGGTTGAAGTCGCGGCTGTGCTTCAGGACGGCGCCGGCGACGACCTCGCCGAGCCGCTCGCCCTCCAGCCCGAAGCGGGCGACGAGCCCGTCGAGCGCGGCGGTGAACATGTCCTGGTTGGATGCCTTCGCGTACTTGCTGTTCGAGCGCGCGAACGGGATGCGGTTGCCGCCGATCACGGCAACTCTCCGGGGACCGGCGGTCATGGTGCTCCTTGGTGTCTGTTCTGAGGTGCGGGGGAAGTGGGTTCGGCGCTCGGCAGTGCGCTGAGCGCGGCGCGCGCCTGCAGGCCGGGCTCGACGGTCGCGACGAGCAGCTCGGCGGCGTCGGCGGGCGGCATCGCGCCGGTCCGCAGCCACCAGCGCGCGAGCGCCTCGGAGGCGCCGAGCAGGGCGTTCGAGAGCGCCTCGACCTCGGTCGCGGCGCGCTCGCGGTTGTGCTCGGGGATCAGCTGCAGCTGCGTCTGCGCGACAAGCGCGAGCAGCCGGTCGCGGTAGACGCCGACCGAGCGCGTCAGCTCGCCGCCGGCCGGCAGCGTCTCGTCGAAGAGGACGCGCCAGGCGTCGCGGTCGCCGTCGACGAAGGCGAAGAAGGCCTTCAGGCCCTCGCGCAGCGCCTCGGCCGGGCCGGAGGCGCTCGCGACGGCGGCGCCGACGGCGCTCAGCATCGCCTCGCCGGCGCGCTCCATGCAGGCGAGGTAGAGGCGCTCCTTGTTGCCGAAGTAGGCGTACAGCAGCGGCTTCGTGACGCCCGCCGCGGCGGCGACCTCGTCCATCGTGACGGCGCCGTAGCCGTCTTCGGCAAAGCGCGCATGGGCGATGTCGAGGACCTGCTGCTCCCGCTCTGCGCGCGGCAGCCGGGAGCGCGTGGCGGGTGTCGTTGCCGTGGTCGACTGGACCATGGCGTTCATATTACCCAGGTATAAATTTATATGCCAGTAGCAAGTGTGCGGGAGGTCGGCCGGGCGCCGACACGGCCCACGCGATGAGTGCGGATCTGTGCACCGCATGGGTGCACAGATCCGCGGTCACCGAACCCGCGGCAGCGCCTGCACGAGCAGCGCGACGGCCGCCGACAGCCCTGCCACCGCGATGAGCGCCAGCTCGAACGCCCGCGCGACGTCGTCGGGGTTCGGCAGACCGCCGAGCGAGCCGTAGAACAGCGCCCCGACCACAGCGATCCCGAGCGCGTTGCCGACCTGCTGCGCGGTGCTCAGCACGCCGCTGGCTGCGCCGGCGTGCTCGGGCTTCATGTCGGCGAGGACGGTCGCGATCAGCGGCGCGGTCAGCAGTCCCATCCCGACGCCGTCGAGCACCAGCGCCGGCAGCAGCAGCGCGACGTCGCCGCCGGATCCCACCGCGCCGACGGTCAGCAGGAGCCCGGCGAGCGCGACCGCTCGCGTCAGCCCGCCGAGCGCCAGCAGCTGGCGGCCGAGACGGCCGGCGAGGCCCTGCGAGACGATCGAGGCGGCGAGGTAGCCGACGGCGAGCGGGGTGAAGACGAGGCCGGAGCCGAGCGCGTCGAGGCCGCGGCCCTCCTGCAGGTAGAGCGCCAGCACGAGGAAGAAGGAGCCCATGCCGGTGTAGAAGAGGATCGTCGCCAGCAGCCCGACGGTGAAGGCGCGCTCGGAGAACAGCGCCGGGTCGACGAGCGGGTCGCCGCCGCGCGCGGCGAGCCGGCGCTGCGAGATCGCGAAGGCGGCCAGCAGCGGCGGCGCGGCGGCGAGGCAGAGCCAGGTCCACAGCGGCCAGCCGTGCTCGCGGCCGAGCACGAGCGGCAGCACGACGGCGACCAGCGCGAGCGTCGCCAGCAGCGCGCCGCGGAGGTCCAGACGGGTCGCGCCGTCGGCGCGCGACTCCGTGATCGCGTACGGCGCGAGCGCGAGCGCGGCGATGCCGATCGGGACGTTGACGAGGTAGCAGGAGCGCCAGCCGAGGCCGAGCAGGTCGACGTGGATCAGCAGGCCGCCGATCAGCTGACCGCAGGCGGCGGCCAGGCCCATCACGAGGCCGTAGACGACCAGCGCCTTCGCGCGCGCCTCGCCCGCGTACGTGACGCCGATGATCGACAGCGCCTGCGGCGTCATCAGCGCCGCCGCGATCCCCTGCACGACGCGGCCGGCGATCAGCGTCGTGGCGTCCGGCGCGATCCCGCAGACGGCGGAGGAGAGCGTGAACAGCGCCAGCCCGACCGAGAAGACGCGGCGGCGGCCGAGCAGGTCGCCGAGCCGGCCGCCGAGGATCAGGCCGGCGGCGAGCGCGATCCCGTAGGCGGCGATCACGAGCTGCATTGCGCCGGCGCCGGCGCCGAGGTCGGCCTGCGTCGCCGGGATCGCGACGTTGACGATGAAGAAGTCGAGCGTGACGATGAAGGTGCCGGTGAGGACCACGGCCATCGCCAGCCACGTCGGCGCCGCGCGCCGCAGCGCGGGGAGCGTTGGGGTGAGGCTGGTGGAGGACATGGCGACACGGTCTCGCGAGCGCGGCCGTGCGTCGATTACGCGCGAGGTAGGCGCGCCCGCTCCCAGGCTGCTCCCAGGGGGTCGGCGTACGGTGGAGCGATGCACGAAGAGATCAGAGCCAGCCGTCTGCGCGTGACGCGCCGCCGGGCGCTGTCGATCGGCGGCACGCTCGGGCTCGGCGGCTTCCTCGCAGCCTGCGGCTCCGACGGCGGCGGGAGCGGGAGCGCGACCGGCGCGACCACCGCGACGGTCGAGACGACCGCCGGCACGACCGCGACCGTCCAGCCATCGAGCACCGCGGCCGCCGACGTCGTCGCGCTGCTCGACAGAGCGGCGACCTGCACGCTCGCGCAGGAGGAGACGCAGGGGCCGTACTGGTTCGACGTCGACTCGATCCGCAGCGACGTGCGCGAGGACCGGCCCGGCACCCGGCTGGCGCTGGCGCTGCGGGTCCAGGACATGGCGCAGTGCAAGGTCGGAGGCGAGGCGGCGCCGGTCGCCAACGCCGTCGTCGAGATCTGGCACTGCGACGCGGGCGGCAGCTACTCCGGCTTCGAGTCGGGAGCGATGGGCCCACCCGGCGACTCCGGTTCCGGCGAGACCTCCGACGGCTCCTACTCGCAGGGCGACAGCGAGGCGACGACGAGCGACGACGGCACCTACCTGCGCGGCGCGCGCAGGCGACCGACAGAAACGGCGTCGCGCAGTTCACGACGATCTATCCCGGCTGGTACCAGGGCCGCACGGTCCACATCCATCTGAAGGTCCACATCGACAAGCGCACGGTGCTGACGACGCAGCTGTACTTCGACGAGGCGCTCAACGACGCGGTCTTCGCGACGGCGCCCTACGACGAGCGCGGCGGCCGCGACATGACCAACGACAGCGACGGCATCTACGACCCGGTCGGCCTGCTCGACGTCAGCAGAGATGGCGACGGCTACCTCGGCGTGATCAACCTCGGCGTGGGCGTCTGAGGCGGGCGCGCTAGCCTCGCCCCATGCACCTCGCCCGCTACGACACGTTGGAGCCGTTCATCACCGCCGACGGCTCGACGATCCGCGAGTGGGCCGGGCCGGGGTACTCGCCGGCGAGACACCAGAGCTTGGCGGAGGCGACGCTGCCGCCCGGCACCGCCACGATCGCCCACTACCACCCCAGAGCCGAGGAGCTGTACCTCTTCACCGCCGGCCGCGGCAGACTGCGCGTCGGCGATGACGAGCGCGACGTGCAGCCAGGCGACTGCGTCGTGATCCCGCCCGGCACGGTCCACAAGCTCTGGAACAGCGGCGACGGCGACCTCGTGCTCGTCTGCGCCTGCTCGCCAGCCTACTCGCACGAGGACACGATCCTCGTCGAGGGCGATCAGCCGCCGGCCGACTGAGCCGCCGGCGGCGGCCGCGGTCATCGCTCGGGCCTGTGGCGCGACGATTTCCCGCATTGCGGTGGCTGCGGGCTAGAGTGGCCGCCATGTCCCGAATCCTCGTCCTCTTCGCCCTCGCGGCGAGCGCCGCGGCCATCGCGCTCGCGGCCATCACGACGGCCGGCACGGCCGCGACACCGGGCTGCGTCAACCTCACCGTCGACGCCGGTCTGAAGGCGGCGCTGACGCAGGCGCACGCGAACAGACGCGACGGCGCGATCGCGAGAGGGTCGGTCTACTACGGCCGCTGCGGCAGAACGCGCTACGCGATCGCCTCCTTCTCGAAGGCGCTCGCCGACCAGCCGGAGAAGTTCCGCAAGCTGCCCGGCCGCGCCTGGAAGGACATGGGCGACGGCTTCGAGGACGGCTGCGACGCGGGCGCGCGGGCGCCGATCCCGCACGCGCTCGTGATGAAGTGGGGCACCTGCCGCCGGCACTGAGCTGAGCGACCTGGCCGCGTCGGCCATGAGCGCGGATCTGTGCATCTCCCGGGTGCACGGATCCGCAGTCATCGGGCCGCCGCCAGCGCGCGGCGGATCGACGCGGCCGTCTGCGCCGGCCGCCGCACGACGTCGTCGTGCGTGAAGCGCAGCACCGTGCAGCCGAGCAGGGTCAGCGTGTTGCTCTTGTCGCGGTCGCGCGCGAAGGCGGCGCGGCCGCGGTGGACCTCCCAGCCGTCGGCCTCGACGACGAGGTTCGCCTCCTGCCACCACGCGTCGACCTCCTCGCCGTGGACGATCGCGTTGAGCCGCGCCGGCGGCAGGTCGTGCTCGCGCATCAGCCGTCGCAGCGCGATCTCCAGCTCCGAGCGCGTCAGCTGCAACCCGCGCTTCCGCGTCTCCTCCAGCGCCGCGCGCAGGTTGGCGTGGCCGTGGCCGCGGCGACCGTGCGTACGAGCGTGACCGGGATCGCCGCGACCGTCGTGATGTCGGCGGGGGTGAGGAGACGGCGGGGGAAGACGCGGATTCGCGGGGTCGAGCGGACGTCAGCGGACGTCGAGACCTCGAAGCGGCCGTGGTTCCAGTTGCCGAGACCGTGCAGTGCGCCCGCGTCGCGATGGCTGAGCACGGCTCCCTCCCCGGCCCCCAGCACGGCCGCCAGCCAGCGCCCGTTGCGCGTCAGCTGCTGATGCCCGACCGCGTAGACGCCGCGATGGAGCGGCAGCAGCAGTCTGCGCTGCAGGCCGCGCGTGATCGCGCCCCGGCCTACGCCGAGCGCAGCGAGCTGCCGCCGAGCGACGACCCCATGCTGCCGGTTCGCGAGCTGCGCGACCGCCTCGGTCCAATGGTGACTGCGGATCTGTGCATCCATGAGGTGCACAGATCCGCGCTCACCCGAAGATTCGCCCCAGCCGGGGCGCCACGCTCAGCCGTCGTCCTGCCGGAACGCCCAGCGCACCTCTTCGACCGACAGGCCGCTCGCGACGCAGGCCAGCAGCTTCATGCGGGCGGCCTGCGGGGAGAGGAAGCCGACGGGGATGATCCCCGTGTCGCGCAGGTCCTGCTCGGAGCCGGCGTAGCCGTAGGTGCTCTGGAGGACGACGCCGCGCTCGGGGCGGCAGTAGGCGACGATCGGGATCCGCTCGGCGGCCTCGGCCCACAGCTCCAGCACCGGCGGCGCGAGGTGGCCGGCGCCGAGCGTGCCGATCACGACGCCGTCGGGCTCGGTGTCGAGCGCGGCGCGCGCGAGCGTGCCGTCGTCGCCGGCGCCGGTCGGCACGACGTGGACGAGCTTGTCGAGCGCCGGCGGGTCGAGCGGCGGGTTGCGCGGCAGCCTCGACCAGATCGTCGGGTGGCCCTCGGTGACGCGGCCGAGCGGGCCGGTCTGCGGCGAGGAGAAGGCGACGAGCGAGGTCGTGTCGGTCTTGCGCGCGCAGCGGGCGTGGTGGATCTCGCCGCCGAAGACGACCAGCACGCCCATCCCGGAGGCCTCCTCCGAGGTCGCGACCGAGACGGCGTCGAGCAGGTTGGCGGGGCCGTCGGCGCCGGCGGCGGTCGCGGGGCGGATCGCGCCGGTGAAGACGATCGGCGCCTCCGCATCGTGGATCACGTCGCACAGCATCGCCGTCTCCTCCAGCGAGTCGGTGCCGTGCGTGACGACGACGCCGATGCCGCGGCGGGCGGCGTCGCGCGCCTGGCGGCAGACCTCGAGCTGGTCGGCGAGCGTCAGATGGGCGCTCGGCTTGTTGACCACGTCGACCGCGTCGATGTGGTCCCCGTCTGCGAGCGCGGGGATCGCGGCGACCATCGCGGAGGCGTCGAGCTGCGGCGTGGCCCCGGAGGGACCGCCCATCGCGATCGTGCCGCCGGCGGCGAGAATGCGCACGCGGCGCGAAGCGGGGGTGCGTGAGGCCATCCGGCCAATCTAGCGAGCCGCCCGAGCCGGTCCCGCAACCGGCCGCCCAGCTCAGCGGATCGCGGGCTCCTCGACGCCGACCTCGCCGCCGACGATGAACTGCTCCGGGTAGCCGTACATGCCGTGCTCGACGATGTCGAGCCCCTCCTCCTCTTCGGCCTCCGTCACACGCAGGCCGAAGATCGCCTTGATCGCGGCGAAGGTGACGTAGGAGATCGTGAAGACGAGCGTGAAGGCGAGCACGACGCCCAGCGCCTGCACGCCGAGCTGCTCGAACGAGCCGTTGTAGATCAGGCCGGCCTGGCCCGGCGCGCCGGGGGCGTCGGCGAGCCGCGGGGCGGCGAAGATCCCGCACGACAGCGTGCCCCAGATGCCGGCGACGCCGTGCGCGGAGAGCGCGCCGACGGGATCGTCGAGCACGCGGTCGATCGCGAGCACCGAGACGACGACGAGCCCGCCCGCGACGAGGCCGATCAGCGGCGCCGCCCACAGCTCGACGAAGCCGCACGGCGCGGTGATCGCGACGAGCGCGCCGATCGCGCCGTTGCCGACCATGCCGACGTCGAGCCGGCGCGTCAGCAGCGTCACGGTGATCGCGGCGCCGACGACGCCGGCGGCCGCGGCGATGTTCGTCGCGAGCGCGACCTCGGCGAAGCGGGCGCCCTCGGTCGTCAGCGTCGAGCCGGCGTTGAAGCCGAACCAGCCGAGCCACAGGATCAGCACGCCGAGGCCGAACATCGGCATCGAGTGGCCGGGGATCGCGCGCGGCTGCCCGTCGGGGCCGTACTTGCCGCGCCGCGGGCCGAGCAGCAGCAGCGCCGCGAGGCCGCCGGTCGCGCCGGTCAGGTGCACGACGGTCGAGCCGGCGAAGTCCTGCATGCCGGAGCCGATCTGGCCGAGCAGGCCGCCGCCGAAGATCCAGTGCGCGACGAGCGGGTAGATCACAGCGGCGAAGACGACGGCGTAGATCGGATAGGCGACGAAGCGGATCCGCTCCAGCGTCGTGCCCCAGACGATCGCGAGCGAGACGGCGCAGAAGACCATCTGGAACAGCACGAAGCCGCTGTCCGCCGGCGTCACCGGGCCGGCTATCGGGCTGCCCGGCGAGAGCGTCTGCCCGACGTGCAGGAAGAAGCCGGAGTCGCCCGCCAGCCACGCGCCGCCGCCGAACGCGAGCGCGAAGCCGCAGGCCCACCAGACGAGCGAGACGACGGAGAAGTTGAGCAGCACCTTCGCGACGACCGAGCCGACGTTCTTGCCGCGCGAGAAGCCGATCTCGAGGCAGGCGAAGCCGGCCTGCATGAACATCACGAGCACCGCCGCGACGACGATCCAGAGCGCGTCGAGGTCGAGCGTGACGCTCTCCAGCGTGCGCGCGCCGGTCACGAGCGCGGCGGTCACGTGGGCACGCGCGCCGGGCGGCGGTCGAGCTGGTCGGCGGGGACCGGCCGGCCGAGCAGGAAGCCCTGCGCCAGCGGCGCGCCGTGCTGGCGCAGCAGCTCCAGCTGGGCGACGTCCTCGACGCCCTCGACGACGGTCGTCATCCCGAGCGCGGTGCCGAGCTCCAGCACGGCGGCGACGATCGCCGTCGAGCCGGGATCCTCCGGCACCCGTCTGAGGAAGGAGCGATCGACCTTCAGCACCTGCACCGGCAGGTCGCGCAGGCGCGCGAGCGAGGAGTGGCCGCTGCCGAAGTCGTCGATCGCGATCGCGAGGCCGGCCTCATGCAGCTCGTCGAGCAGCGAGCTGTCGCGCCGCTCGTCGCTCAGCACGGCGCTCTCGGTCAGCTCGGCGCAGAACTGGCCGGGCGGGAGGTCGTGACGGGCGATCGTCTGCGCGATCGAGGCGACGAGGTCGGGCTGGCGCAGCTGGCGCGGCGAGAGGTTGAAGCAGAGCCGCGGGCGGAAGCCCTCCTGCGCCCAGCGCGACGCCTGCCGGCAGAGCGCCTCGACGACCCACGCGCCGATCCCCTCGATCAGCCCGGTCTCCTCCGCGACGGCGATGAAGCCGGCCGGCGGCACCAGCCCGTGCTCGGGATCCTGCCAGCGCACGAGCGCCTCGACGGCGACCAGCACGCCGTCGTCGACGCGGTGGATCGGCTGGAAGTGGAGGCGCAGCTCGTCGCTGTCGATCGCCCTCCGCAGGCGGCTCGTCAGCGACAGCCGCTCGCGCGCCTCGCTGGCGCCGCGCTCGTAGAAGGCGACGGCGCCGCCGCCGGCGCGCTTGGCCTGGTGCATCGCCATGTCGGCGTGCTTGAAGAGCGACTCGGCGTTGTTGGCGTGACCGGGGAAGAGCGCGATCCCGATCGACGTGCCGATGTGGAACTCGGCGCCGGCGACGGCGAACGGCCGCTCCAGCGCCTCCTGGATGCGGTCCCCGGCGAGCTGGGCGACGACCTGCGCGTCCTCGGCGCCGCAGTCGAGCAGCAGCATGAACTCGTCGCCGCCCTGGCGCGCGATCACGTCGCCGGCGCGCGTCAGCTCCGCGACCCGCTGCGCCGTCTCGCGCAGGACGGCGTCGCCGGCGCCGTGGCCGAGCGAGTCGTTGACGAGCTTGAAGTTGTCGAGCCCGATCTGCACGAGCGCGACGGCGCCGCCGGTGCGGCGGGCGCGCGCGAGGTCGCGCTGCAGCTGCTCCTCCAGCAGCGCGCGGTTGGGCAGCCCGGTGAGGCGGTCGTGGTGGGCGAGGTAGGCGACCTGCGCCTCCGCGCGACGGCGCTCGGTGACGTCCTCGCCGGAGCGCAGGACGGAGGTGACGTGCCCGTCGGCGTCACGCACGACCGCGTTGCGCCAGGCGATCTTGCGCTCCTCGCCGGCCTTCGTCAGCAGGAAGGTCTCGTGGCGCTCCTCCGGCAGCTGCTCGCCCGCGACGAGCTTGCGCAGGACCGCGCGCGCCTCCTCGCGGTCGCCGCTCGGGACGACCGTCTCGTACCAGTCGCGGCCGACCAGCTCGTGCTCGGAGAAGCCGAGCAGCTCGCAGCCCTGACGGTTGACCAGCTCGACGCGGCCGCTCGGGTCGAGCACGACGACGAGCGTCGAGACGACCTCCAGATAGCGCTGCGCGCGGTCGCGCTCCTCGCGCAGCCGGCGCGCCGACTCGACCGAGCTGGTGACGTCGGCGACGGTCACGACGACGCCGCGGCGGGTGGTGCCGTGGGCGCCGCCGATCGGGCGCGCGAGGATCGTGATCCAGCGCTCGCCGCCGTCGGGCGCGGCGCGGCGCAGCGTCGCGCGCACCGGCGCGCTCTGGCGGACCGCCCGCTGGGCGGGGTTGTCCTGCTGCGAGAGCGGCTTGCCGTTGTCGTAGCGGAGCGTCTCGCGCGTGAGGACCGAGCCGGCGTCGTCGGCCATCTCGTCGGCGGTGACGCCGAGGATCCGCAGCGCGCTGGCGTTCCAGCTGAGCGGCTTCAGCTCGGCGTCGAGCACGACGACGCCCTCCTCCAGCCCCTCGACGACGGCGCGGCTGAGCCGCTCGGCGGCGCGCAGCGCCTGGCGCGCCCGCTGCTGCGGAGCAGCGTCGACGACGAGGCCGCGGCTGACCAGGGGCCCGCCGCGCCTGCCGTCGCGGTCGCGTTCGCCGAATGGAGCGCTGAAGCTCGGACGAGAGCTCATCTCCACGGTTCCTCGACAGAAAACCGATTCACTTGAGCCTTGGGCGGAGTTCTCCCGGGCGAGCGGACATGCGCCAGAAGCCGAGGTGCCCCGAGGTCCGACCGATGACTGCCGTGCGCGAGCGCGCGGAGAACTGGGTACGCCGCCGCGAGGCCCACTCATCTTCAGAGGGAGGAATCATGAGCCCGAGCTTCCGGGGGAGGAGGCTTGCCGCCATCTCCGCAGGCGTCCTCGCCGCCGCCGCGACCGCCGCGCCGAGCGCGCTCGCCGAGCGACCTGGTCCCGCGCCGCCGCTGCAATGGAGCGCCTGCAGCGAGGAGGGCACCGCGCAGTGCGCGACCGCGACCGTGCCGAAGGACTGGTCGAAGCCGCGCCGCGGCACGCTCGACCTCGCCGTCGTGAGAATCCCCGCGACCGATCCCGCCAGACGGATCGGCTCGCTGTTCGTCAACTTCGGCGGCCCCGGCGGTGACGCCGCCGGCACCGTGGAGGCGATCGGCGCCCGCCTCTTCAGAGGCGTCAACGACCGCTTCGACATCGTCGGCATGGATCCGCGCGGCGTCGGCGGCAGCAGACCCGCGATCGACTGCAGATCGAACCAGGAGACCGAGGGCGTCTACGCCCAGCCGTTCGAGACGCCCGACACGCTCGACATCCGCGCGATGATCCAGCGCGACACGAGCTACATCCGCAGATGTCTGACGCTCAACAGCGCGATCCTGCCGTACGTCTCGACCGCGAACGTCGCGCGTGACATCGACCACCTGCGCGCGGCCGTCGGCGACGACAGACTGACCTACCTCGGCTTCTCCTACGGCACCTTCCTCGGCGCCACCTACCAGAGCATGTTCCCCGACCACGTGCGCGCGCTCGTGCTCGACGGCGCGCTCGACCCAGACCAGTACGTCAACGACCCGCTCTCCAGCCTCGACGAGCAGACGGCCGGCTTCGAGCGCGCGATCGGTCGCTTCCTGCAGGCCTGCGCGGCGAGACAGGACGCCTGCCTCGGCTTCGGCGGCGAGGACCCGTGGTCCGCCCTCGACGAGCTGATCGAGAGAGCGGCCGTGACGCCGATCCCGACCGCGGACGGCCGGGCGGTCGACGGCCAGGACATCGACGCCGCCGTCACGCAGGCGGTCTACTCGAAGGATCTCTGGCCCGACCTCGCCTACGCGCTCGCCAGAGCGCAGCAGGACAACGACGGCACCGTGCTGCGGGCGCTCGTCGACATCTTCTACGGCCGCCTGGAGGACGGCACCTACGACCCGCTGAGCGATCGCTACTTCACGATCAGCGCGCTGGAGCAGCGCTACCCGCACGACGTCGGCACCTTCGTGCGCGAGGGCAAGCGCTCCTACCAGGACTACGACCACTCGTTCTGGAACCACGGCTACGGCGAGCTGGCCTGGGGCCTCTACCCGGTCCGGCCCAACAGCGCCTTCTACGGCCCGTTCCGCAACCCGGCGAACGCGCCGACGACGCTCGTCGTCGGCACCACCTACGACCCGGCGACGCCGTACAAGGAGGCGAAGCGGCTCGTCAGCCAGCTCGGCAACGCCCGCCTGCTGACGATGCGCGGCGACGGCCACACCGCCTACGGCGGCAACTCCGCCTGCATCGACGCGGCCGTCGACGCCTACCTGGAGGAGCTGACGCTGCCCGCGGAGGGCACGAGCTGCCGCCAGGAGGTGCCGTTCGAGCAGCCGCCGCCGGAGCCGGCCGCCACGCCGCAGGGCGACGTCGCACCGCAGACGCTGGCGCAGCGCAGCGGGCTCGCGCAGCACCTGGCGCGGATCGAGCGGCTGGCGCCGCACGTGAAGCCGTTGGCGCCGCTGCCGTAGCGGCGAGAGCGCGCGGAACGGGGCGCGGGCGGGGCTGCACTCCCCGCCCGCCCCGTTCACCGCCCTCGCGTCCGTCGCGGTCGTCCCACCGCCGCGACGGACGCGGG
>DATIOB010000200.1:0-9067 GCA_035473605.1 Conexibacter sp. | reverse complement strand
GCGGCCGGCGCCGGCGGTTGACCGGCGATCGTCGTCAGCGGCCGGCCGAGCGGCACGTCGAGATCGCAGACGGCGCCGAGCAGCATCTGCGCGTACGGATGTCTGGGCCCCGCGAAGAAGGCGCCCGCGGGCGCCCGCTCGACGACGCGGCCGGCGTACATCACGCGCACCTGCTCACAGGTGGTCGAGGCGAGCGCGAGATCGTGGGTGATGAACAGCAGCGCCGTCCCGCGCGCCTGCGCGAGGCCGACCAGCGTCTCGACGATGCGCGCCTGGGTCGTCACGTCGAGCGCGGTCGTGCACTCGTCGGCGATCAGCAGCCGCGGGTCGCCGACGAGCGCCATCGCGATCATCACGCGCTGCCGCATGCCGCCGGAGAACTGGTGCGGGTGGTCGTCCAGCCGCGCTCTCGCGCGGTCGATCCCGACCTCCTCCAGCAGCTCTCCGGCACGCGCTCGCGCCGCCGCTCTGCCGATCTTGTGGTGGGCGCGAAGCGCATCGACGAGCTGCCGGCCGACGGTGTGGACCGGGCTCAGCGAGGTGAGCGGGTTCTGGTAGATCATCGCGACCCTGTCGCCGCGCACGCCGCGCAGCGTCCGCTCGCCCGCCCCGGCCAGCTCCGTGTCGCCGAGCCGGATCGAGCCGTCGAGCAGCTCGACCCCGCTGGGCAGCAGCCCCATCAGCGCCAGCGCCGTCAGCGACTTGCCGCAGCCCGACTCGCCGACCAGCGCGACGCGCGCGCCCGGCGCCAGCGTCAGGTCGACGCCACGCACGATCTCGACCGTGCGCTCGCCGCGCCGGGTCCCGATGCGCAGATCGCGCACCGTCAGCGCCGGCGCCGTCATCGTCACGCTCGCATCACTCATCGCTCGCTCCTCGCGCTCGCAGCGCCACCTCGACCTGGTCGCTCAGCACGTTCAGCGCCCAGATCGTCACGAAGATCAACAGGCCGGGGATCGCGACGTACGCGAACGACTGGTACAGGTGCGTGTAGCCGTCGTGCACGAGCGTCCCCCACGACGCCTGCGGCGGCCGCACGCCGAGCCCGACGAAGCCGAGGCTGGCCTCGGTCAGGATCACCGACGCCGCCGTCACCGCCGCCTGCACGCCGAGCACCGGCGTGATGTTCGGCAGCACCTCGGCGACGAAGACGCGCGTGCGCGAGGCGCCGAAGCCGCGCGCCGCCGTGCAGTACTCGCGGTGCAGCTCGCCGAGCACCGCCGCGCGCACGACGCGCGCCACGAACGGCGCGTGCAGCACGCCGAGGACCGCGATCATCCCGACGATCGAGCGGCCGACGGCGCCGACCAGCAGCATCGCGAACAGCATCACCGGGATCGCCATCAGCGTGTCGGCGCCGCGCATCGCGACGTCGTCGGCGATGCCGCCGCGCATCGCACCGATCCCGGCCCAGATCACGCCGAGCACCATCGCCAGCGCCGTCGCGGCGGCGGCGATCCCGAGCGACAGGCGACCGCCGTAGAGCAGCCGCGAGAAGAGATCGCGGCCGACCTCGTCGGTGCCCGCCAGATGCGCGCCGGAGATCGCCTCGAACGGTCTGCCGACGCGGATCTCGTCGAACCCGTACGGCGCGATCAGCGGCGCCAGCAGCGAGGCGAGCACGAGCAGCGCAAGCGTGCCCACGGCGATCGCGCCGGCCGGCGAGCGCAGCACCGTCCGCACGATGTGGCCGCGGCGGCGGCGCAGCGGCAGGTCGGCGACCTCGATGCCGACCCCTGCGGTGGCGCTCATCGCAGGCCTCCCGCGCGCAGCCGCGGGTCGATCACGAGCGACAGCAGGTCGACGATCAACGTCACCAGCACGAAGGCGACCGCCGCTGTCAGCACGACGCCCTGCGCGACCGCGTAGTCGCGCATCGTGATCGCGTCGACGCCGAGCGAGCCGATCCCGGGGATCCCGAAGGCGTACTCGACCACGACGACGCCGCCGAGCATCGAGCCGACGATCGTGCCGACCACGTTCAACGTCGGGACCGTCGCGTTGCGCAGCGCGTAGCGGCGCACGATCTCGCCGTCGGAGAGGCCCTTGCCACGGGCGGCGCGGGCGTAGTCGGTCGCGAGCGCCTCGATCAGCGAGGCGCGCAGGAAGCGGACGATCGGCGCGGCGACGGCGATCGACATCGTCGCGACCGGCAGGATCATGTGGCGCAGGTTGTCGACCGGATCGTCGGCGAAGGAGGTGAAGCCGCGGCTCGGGAGCAGGCCCCATCTGACGGCGACGAGGCTGATCAGCATGATCCCGACCCAGAACGGCGGCAGCGCGATGCCGGCGCTGGCGCCGAGCGTGAAGGCGCGGTCCGCGGCGGCGCCGGGGCGCAGCGCCGAGAACATCGCGACCGGCACCGCGATCAGCAGTGCCAGCACCAGCGACAGCCCCGCCAGCTCGAGCGTCGGCTCCAGCCGTCCGGAGATCAGCTCCCAGGTCGGCTGCTGGCTGAAGTAGGAGGCGCCGAGGTCGAAGCGCAGCGCGCCGCCGAGCCAGTCGAGGTACTGCACCACCAGCGAGCGGTCGAGCCCCAGCTCGGCGCGCAGCGCGGCGAGCTGCGCAGGGTCGGCGCCGACCGAGACGCCGAGCCGCGCGAAGGTCGGGTCGCCGGGCAGCAGGTGCAGCCCGAAGAAGATCACGATCGAGGCGAGCAGCAGGATGCCCGCGCTCGTCACCACCCGCCGCGCGACCATGCGCGCGAGCGGGTGAAGCGAGGCCCGCCGGCGGGCGCCGGGCGCCTCCGCGCCCGGCGCCATGCCGACACCGGCGGTGCTAGCCATCGACCGTCGCCTGCTCGAAGCGGCCGTAGCCGGTCTCGTCGAGGAAGATCCCGCTGACGCCCTCGCGGGTCGCGACCGGGAAGCTCAGCATCGAGACGACGCTGACCGGGTTCTGCGTCGCGAAGATCTGCTGCGCCTCGTCGTACGCTCTCTTCGCCGCCGTCTCGTCGGGCGCGGCGACGCCGGCCTCGACGGCCGCGACGTATCTCGGGTCGTCGAAGTTGCACTCGCAGATGCCCGGGAACCACTGCGACAGGAAGATGCCCGGATCGTGCGGGGCGACGTAGACGGTCGGGATCAGCGTGTTCGGCCAGCTCTTGCCGGCCGGCGCGAATCTCGCCAGCCACGTGTTCGTCTCCACCGACTCGATCTTCAGCTCGATCCCGATTCTTCTCAGATCCGAGCGAAGGATCTCACCCATCGCGGCGAACTCCGGGTACCCCTCCGACGGCGCCCACCACGTCAGCGATCTCACGCCGACCTCGTCGAACAGCCGCTTCGCCTCGTCGAGGTCGAATCTGGCCGCCGGCAGGCTTCTGTCGAACCACGGGCTGGTGCCCGAGATCGGCACGTTCGCGGCGGCCGCCTCCGTCTTGCCGGCGTAGGCCGTCTCGACGATCGCCTCGCGGTCGGTCGCCAGCGACAGCGCCTGCCGCGCGCGCGGGTCGTCGAACGGTCTGGAGGTGTTGTCGCCCATGATGATCGCGGCGTCGCCGGGCCGCTCGGAGACGGCGACCGAGATGCCCTCGCCCTCGAGGCTGGCGACGTCGGTCCACGGCACCTGGAAGAGCGCGTCGAGGTCGCCGGTGCGCAGCGCGCTGACCGCCGCCGTCGCGTCGCGAGCGCGCACGAAGGCGAGCGTCTCGACGGCCGCCGGCTCGCCCCAGAAGTCGGCCCGTCTGCTCAGCTCGACGGTCTCGTTGGGCGTGAATCTCGCCAGCTCGAACGGCCCGGAGGCGTTCGGTCTGTCGTTGATCGCTCTGAGGTTCTCCGGGTCCGCGATCATCGCCAGCGTCAGCGCGCCGAGCAGCGTGCTCGACGGTCTCGCGAGCGTGATCCGGACCGTCGCTCTGTCAACCGCCTCGATGCTTCTCACTCTCGGGATGTACGAGCCGAAGACCCACGCGGTTCTCGGGTCGATCGCCCGTCTCAGGTTCGCGACGACGACGTCGGCGTCGATCGGCTTGCCGTCGGCGAAGGTCGCGTCCGGCGCCAGTCTGAACGTGAAGACGCGGTTGCCGTCGGTCGCCTCCCATGACTCGGCCAGCTCGCCGACCAGCTCGCCGCTCTCGTCGTACTTGACCAGCGACGACCACAGCACGTGCATCAGCGACGCCTCGGTCGCCGAGACCAGTCTGTACGGGTCCAGCTGCGGGATGCCGGCGACGGCGCCGACCGTCACGCGGCCGCTGTCGTCGCCGCCCGAGCCGCCGGCGCTGCCGTAGCCGTCGCCGCCACCGCTCGCGCCGGTGCTGCTGCCGCCGCCGCTCGTCTCCGACGACGAGCTGCCGCCGCCGCAGGCCGCGAGCGCGACGCAGGCCGCGAGCGCCAGCAGCGCTCCGACGATGCGTGCGATCCGTCCAGTCATTCTCTTGCTCCTTCTGAGGCCGCGGGCATCGGTGCGGCGTCGTCGGTTTCGGATGCGGGGGGCACGGGCTCCGGGACGGCTGCGAGGAGCTCGCGGGTGTACGGGTGCTCTGGCCGCGAGAACAGCCGCTCGCGGAAGCCTGTCTCGACGATCTTGCCCTGCTGCATGACGGCGACGGTGTCGGACATGTAGCGGACGACCGCGAGGTTGTGGGACACGAACAGGTAGGTGAGCTGGAGCCGGTCCTGCAGGTCACGCAGGAGGTTCAGGATCTGGGCCTGGATCGAGACGTCGACCGCCGAGACCGCCTCGTCGAGCACGATCAGCTCCGGTTCGAGCGCGATCGCGCGGGCGATCCCGACGCGCTGGCACTGGCCGCCGGAGAGCTCGTGCGGGTAGCGCTGCGCGAACGCCGCGGGCAGCCCGACGAGCGACAGCAGCTCGCGCACGCGCTCGGCGCGGGCCGCTCTCGGCATCCGCTCGTGGACGGCCAGCGGGAGCCCGACGATCTGTTCGATCGCCTTGCGGCGGTTGAGCGCGGCGACCGGGTCCTGCAGGACGATCTGCATGCGGCGGCGCTGCCTGCGCAGCTCGCGTCCGCGCAGGCCGGCGAGGTCGCGGCCCGCCACGCGGATGCGGCCAGAGGTCGGCGTGTCGAGCCCCAGCACCAGTCGCGACAGCGTCGACTTGCCGCTGCCGGACTCGCCGACGAGGCCGAACGTCTCCCCGCGAGCGATCGTCAGCGAGACGTCGTCGACGGCTCTGTGGACGTGCTGGCGCCCGAGCCGGTAGTGGCGGCTGAGGCGTTCGACCTCGACCAGCGGCTCGACGGCGCTCACCGGTCGCCTCCGCTCGGCGCGAGCGCGGGGTCCGCCTGGAGCGCGAGCCGTTCGGCGGCCAGATGACAGGCGGCCGCGCGTCCCTCCGCGACCTCCGCCAGCTGCGGCCGCTCGCTCTCGCAGCGGGCGAACGCGTAGCGGCAGCGCGGATGGAACGAGCACCCCGACGGCAGCTGACCGGCCGACGGCGGCTGGCCCGCCAGCGCCGGCATCGGCGCGTCGTGATCGGCGTCGAGCCGGCAGACCGACGCCAGCAGGCCCTCGGAGTACGGATGCAGCGGCGTGCGATAGAGGTCGCCCACCGGCCCCGTCTCGACCAGCCGCCCGCCGTACATCACCTGCAGCCGGTCGCAGAAGCGGGCGGCGACGCCGAGGTCGTGCGTGATCAGGATCACGGCCAGCCCGCGCTCCTGCGCCAGGCCGAGCAGCAGCTCGAGGATCCGCGCCTGCGTCGTCACGTCCAACGCCGTCGTCGGCTCGTCGGCGACCAGCAGCTCCGGCGCTGCGCTCAAGGCCATCGCGATCACCACGCGCTGGCGCATGCCGCCCGAGAACTCGTGCGGATACTGGTCGGCCCGCCGGCCCGGCTCCGGCACGCCGACCTCTCCGAGCAGCTCGGCCGCGCGCCGCCGGGCGGCCGACGAGGAGATCCGCTCGTGCGCCCGGATCGCCTCCGCGATCTGGTCGCCGACGCGCCGCACCGGGTTCAACGCCGACAGCGGGTCCTGGTAGACCATCGCGACCCGCCGCCCGCGGATCGCGACGAGCTCGCGCTCCGGCAGCGCGGCGAGGTCGGTTCCGTCCGAGAGCACGATCCGTCCGGACGCGATCCGCACCGGCGCCTGCAGCAGCCGCATCAGCGCCAGCGCCGTCAGCGACTTGCCGGAGCCCGACTCGCCGACGAGCCCGAGCCGCTCGCCCGCGGCGACCTGGAAGGAGACGTCTCGCACCAGTTGCAGGGGGGCGTGGCGCCCGGTGACCTCGATCGTGAGTCCGTCCACGGTCAGCGCGGGGGTCATCGCTCCTCCTGTCGCGGGTCGAGGGCGTGCTGCAGCTGCGTCCCGAAGGTGTTGAAGGCGAGGATCGCGACAAAGATCGCGACCGCCGGCACGACCGTCAGCCAGATCGAGCGATACAGGCTCTCGTAGCCGTCCTGCAGCAGGGTCCCCCACGAGGCGTCCGGCGGCTGCACGCCGAGGCCGAGGAACGAGAGGCTCGCCTCGATCCCGATCGCCCACGCCACGTTGAGCGAGGCCTGCGCGATCAGTGCCGGCGACGCGTTCGGCAGCAGCTCGCCGAAGACGATCCGCAGCGGCCCGGCCCCGACCGCGCGCGCCGCCAGCCGGTAGTCGGAGCGCAGCTCCGACATCAGCGCCGAGCGCGCGATCCGCGCCGCCTGCGGGGCGAGCAGCAGCCCGCTGACGAGCGCCAGCGTCGTCGTGCTGGAGCCGAAGGCGGCGACGAGGATCAGCGCGAGCAGGATCGGCGGGATCGCCAGGCAGGCGTCGGCCGCGCGCATCAGCCCCTCGTCGACCGCGCGCCCCGCGGCGGCGGCGACGAACCCCCAGATCGTCCCGACGAGCATCGAGACCGCCATCGCCCCGAAGGCGACCAGCAGCGTCAGGCGGCCGCCGGCGAGCGTGCGGGCCAGCAGGTCGCGGCCGAGGTCGTCCGTCCCCAGCCAGTGCGCGCTGGAGGGCGGGGCGAGGATCTCGCGCGTGTCGATCGCCGTCGGCGACCCGGCGATCGGCGTCGCGAGCAGCGAGAGGACGAGCAGCAGTGCGATCGCCACGGCCGCGGCGACCGCCGCCGGCCGGCGCGCGAGCCGGCGCAGGACGCCGACGCGCGCCGCGACGGCGACGTCGAGTGCCGGACCGGTCGCGACCGTCGCGCTCATGCCCGCCCCTCTCCGACGCGAAGCCGCGGATCGAGCACGCCGTACAGCAGGTCGGTCACGAACGTGACGAGCACGAAGATCGCCACCGCCAGCAGCACGACGCTCTGCAGCACCGCGTAGTCGCGCTTGAGCACCGCGTCGACGACCAGCGAGCCGAGCCCCGGCCAGCCGAAGACGTACTCGACGACCACGACACCGCCGAGCAGGTAGCCGACCGTCACGCCGAGGTAGGTCAAGCTCGGGATCAGCGCGTTCGGCAGCGCATGCGTGAGCACGACGCGCCGATGCGTCAGCCCCTTCCCGGTCGCTGTGCGGATGAACGGGGCCCGCAGCGCCTCCTCCAGCGAGGCGCGCAGCAGCACGACCAGCGGCGCCGCGACCGCGAGCCCGAGCGTCAGCGCCGGCATCGCGATCAGCCGCAGGTTCTCCAGCGGGTCGTCGACGAACGGCACGTAGCCGCGGGTCGGCAGCAGCCTCGCCTGCACGCCGAGCACGATCACGAAGGCGATGCCGACCAGGAACGGCGGCGCCGCCATCAGGGCGGCGGTCGCCCCGTTGACGGCCCGCGCCGCGATCGACCGCGGCCGCGTCGCGCTCACGAGCGCGGCCGGGACGGCCAGCGCGAGGCCGAGCACGAACGCCAGCGCCGCCAGCTCCAACGTCGGCACGACCCGCTGGCCGATCAGCGTGGTGACCGCGTACTGGCTGAAGTACGACTGCCCGAGATCGCCCTGCACGAGGCCGCCGACCCACGAGAGGTACTGGGAGACGACGGAGCGGTCGAGGCCCAGCTCCTGGCGCAGCTGCGCCAAGGCCGCCGGGTCGATGTTCCGCGCGCCTCCCAGCTTCGTGATCGTCGGGTCGCCGGGGACGACCCGCAGCAGCGCGAAGACGAGCAGCGAGGCGAGCGCCAGCAGCACGATGCCGGCGCCCAGCCGGCGCAGGACGTAGCCGCGCATCCCGCTCACCGCGAGAAGCCCGCCTGCGTCAGGTTGACGTTGCCCTGCGTGTCGACCCACGCGCCCACGACGCCTTGGCGCACGACCGTCTGCAGCGTCGTGAAGACGATCGGCAGGATCGGCACGGCTCTGTTCTCGACCTGCTGCATCTCGGCGTAGACGCCGTCGCGTGCGGCGGCGTCGCCGGTCGCCAGCGCTCTCTGGGAGAGGTCTCTCCAGCCGGGCAGCCTCGCGTTGCACTCACAGACGCCCTCGTCGAGGAAGCTGAGCTGGTACATCGGCGTCGTCGGCAGCGACAGGTAGTTGGCGACGATCGCGCCCGGGAACCGCTTGCCGGCCGGGTAGAACGCCTCCAGCCACGTGCTGAACTCGTCCTGCTCGATCTTCATCGTGATGCCGATCTTCTTCAGGTCCTCCTGCAGGATCTGGCCCATCTGCGCCCACTCGGGGTACTGGCCGGCAGGCGTCAGGAACCTGAGCGTCTCGCCCGCTCCCACGCCCGCCTCGGCGAACAGCGCTCTGGCGCGGTCGAGGTCGAACGGGTACGCCGCCAGCGATCTGTCGTAGGCCGGGTTCTGCGGCGAGAGCATCGAGGCGCTCGCGGAGACGATGCCCTTGCCGGCGTAGGCGACCCGCAGCATCGTCTCGCGGTCGATCGCGTGCAGGAGCGCCTGGCGGGCGCGCACGTCGTCGAACGGCGGGCTCGTGTTGTCGATCTCCCAGACGACGCCGGCGGAGATGTCCTCCGGCTCCAGCGCCTGACCCTGCGTCGCGGCGACCAGCCCGTCGACGTCGGCCGGCGGCACCGACCACAGCACATCGAGGTCGCCGGAGCGGAACGCGGTCGCCGCGGCGGTCGCGTCCGGCGAGCGCACGATGTCGATCTCGTCGAGCTTCGCCGGCTCGCCCCAGTAGTCGTCGTTTCTGACGAGCGTGACGTGGTCGTCCGGCACCATCTCGGCGAGTCTGAACGGGCCCGTGCCGACCGCCGTCTTGGC
>DATIOB010000199.1:0-13750 GCA_035473605.1 Conexibacter sp. | reverse complement strand
TCGCCAACCTCGATCACAACGACGCCAACGAGATCCCCGGCGCGACGCTCACCTCCGGCAACCCGCTGCGGGGGCTGAACCGGCTCGCGCGGCAGGTGCGCAGATCCGGGATCAGACGGGTGTCGGGCAACGTGATCGTCGACGACCGGCTGTGGGAGACCTTCCACCTGGAGAACGGTCCCGTCACCCCGATCGCGATCAACGAGAACCTGATCGACTTCGTCACGAAGCCGGGACGGGTCGGCCAGCTCGCGACGCAGACGATGCGGCCGAAGGTCGCGCCGTGGAGGGTCGTCAGCGAGGTCAGAACGGTCGCGGCGAGCGGGAGAACGAGCATCGTCGTCAGATCGCCGCGCCACGGCCGTGTCGTGCTGTCGGGGACGATCGCCGCCAACAGCGGGCCGGTCGTCAACACGTACGCGTTCGAGGACCCCGCCCGGTTCGCGCGCACGGCGTTCGTCGAGGCGCTCGGGCGAGCCGGCGTGAAGGTCGACGCCGACCCGGTCTCCGCCAATCCGGAGCGGCTGCTGCCGAGCAGAGCGGCGACCGACCGGCTGCGCACCGTCGCGCGGCTGCAGTCACTGCCGCTGCGCGAGGAGGCGACCTACGTGCTGAAGGTCAGCTACAACCGCGGCGGGCAGCTGCTGATCTGCCGCCTGGCGGTCGCGGCCGGCAGCAGCGACTGCGACGACGGCCTGTTCAAGGCGCAGCAGATCTGGGCCGCGGCGGGACTGGACACCGACGGCGCGGTGCTGAAGGACGGCTCGGGCCTGACCGGCAACCTGATCACCGTCGACAACCAGGCACGGCTGCAGGCGATCATGAACAGGCGTCCCGACGCCGCCGCGTGGCAGGCGACGCTGCCGATCCTCGGCGTCGACGGCTCGCTCGCGAGAGTGCAGGCGAACACGCCGGCGGCCGGCAGAGTCTTCGCCAAGACCGGCACGCTCGGCGACTGGGACGGCTTCAACCGCCGCTTCGTGCTGCCGACCAAGGCGCTCGGCGGGGTCATGGACACGAGAGGGGGCCGGCGCTTCACGTTCGCAATCGTCGTCACCAACTCGATCTTCTCCGACCGGGAGGGCATCTTCGCGGCCAACGACGATGTCGGCAAGGTCGCGGCGCTGATCCAGCAGGGCTACTGAGCCCGAGACGATCGCCGGCGCCGCACGCGGCGCTGGCGATCGTCGGACCTACACCGCCCCGAGCGCGAGCGAGAGGCCGAGCGCGAGCATGATCGCCGCGATCCCGGCGTCGAGCAGGCGCCAGGAGGCCGGCCGCGCGAACAGCGGCCGCAGCGCCGAGGAGCCGTAGCCGAGCGTCGCGAACCACAGCACGCTGCCGCAGGCCATCCCGCCGGCGAACCACCAGCGCGCGTCGCCGTGGGCGTCGGCGGCGGTGCCTGCGAGCACGACCGTGTCGAGGTAGACGTGCGGGTTGAGCCAGGTCAGCGCCAGCGTCGTCGCGAGCACGGCGAGCGGGCCGCGCGCGGCGCCGGCCGCGCTGTCGACGGCCGCCGCGCCGCCGCGCCACGCCCGCCGCGCCGCCAGCGCCGCGTAGCCGAGCAGGAACGCGGCGCCGCCGATCCGCGCCGCCGTGCCGAGCGCGGGGACGGCGGCCAGCAGCGCGCCGGCGCCGCCGACCCCGAGCGCGATCAGCGCGACGTCGGACAGCGCGCAGGTCACGACGACGACCGTGCGGTGCTGGCGCAGCAGCCCCTGGCGCAGCACGAAGGCGTTCTGCGCGCCGATCGCGACGATCAGCGAGAGGCCGAAGGTGAGCCCGGCGGCGGTCGCCAGCAGCGCGGTCGAGGAGGGCATCGGAGAGAGATGGTGGCCGAGCCGCGATCTGAAGCCAAACGACATTTCCTGCTCTACCTGTAGCGTTTCTTCAGTGGAGTTCGACTCGCAGCAGCTGCGCGCGCTCGCCGCGATCGCGGCGGCCGGCTCGCTCGACGGCGCCGCCGTCGCGCTGCGGCTGACGCCGTCGGCGGTCAGCCAGCGGCTGCGCGCGCTCGAGCGCGCCGCCGGCCAGGTGCTCGTCGTCCGCAGCCGCCCTGTCGCGCTGACCGCCGCCGGCGAGGTGCTGCTGCGGCTGGCGACGCAGGTCGCGCTGCTGGAGCGGGAGGCCGGCCGCGAGCTGGCCGGCGGGCAGGCCGAGGAGGGGCGCGCGCTGCTCGCCGTCGCCGTCAACGCCGACTCGCTCGCGACCTGGTTCCTGCCGGCGGTCGCGCCGCTGGCCGACGCGATCGAGCTGCACGTCCGCCGCGAGGACGAGACGCAGACCTCCGAGCTGCTGCGGCGCGGCGCCGTGCTCGCCGCCGTCACGACCGAGGCCGCGCCTGCCGCCGGCTGCGTCGCGAGCGCCCTCGGCGCGATGCGCTACGTGCCGGTCGCGGCGCCGGCGGTCGCGGCGCGCTGGTTCGGTGACGGCGAGCCGACTCCGGGCGGACACGCGCGCGGCGTCGGCGCCCGCGCAGCCGCCCGCGCCGACGGCTTCCGCCGCGCGCCGGTCGTCTGCTTCGACGACGCCGACGAGCTGCAGGAGCGCTTCCTGCGCGCCCGCACCGGCGCCGGGATCGCGGGCCCTCGCCACCTCGTGCCGGCGTCGGCCGACTACCTGCGCGCGATCGAGCTGGGCTTCGGCTGGGGGCTGGTGCCGGAGCTGCAGCTCGGCGACCGCGTCGCTCGCGGCGACCTCGTCGAGCTGTGCGAGCAGCGGCTCGACGTGCCGCTGCAATGGCAGCGCTGGTCGCTGGCGACGGCGTCGCTGACGCGCTTGAG
Organism: Conexibacter sp.; assembly: GCA_035473605.1. Taxonomy (GTDB): domain Bacteria; phylum Actinomycetota; class Thermoleophilia; order Solirubrobacterales; family Solirubrobacteraceae; genus Conexibacter. Next base: position 10,967 of record DATIOB010000199.1, on the reverse strand, counting down.
CGAGGCGGTCGTCACGGCAGCGCGAGCGACGCTGCGTCAGCCGAGCTGAGGGTCGACCAGCTCGCCGGCCAGCAGGTCCATCAGCAGGCCGTCGTGCCAGGTGCCGTCGGGACCGCGCTCGTACCGGCGCATGATCCCGACGGAGCGAAAGCCGACCCGCTCGTAGACCGAGATCGCGGCGGCGTTGTCGGCGGCCGGGTCGATCGTGATGCGGTGGTGACCGCGCGCGTCGAACAGGTGCCGCGCCAGCGCGACGAGCGCGTCGGTGCCGACGCCGCGGCCGTGGTGGTCGGGATGGATCGCGATGTCGATCCCCGCGTGGCGGTACATCGGATCCTCCTCCTCGCCGCTCTGGATCAGCCCGAGCGGCGCGCCGCCGTCGCGCGGCTCGATCGCGTAGCGCGTCTCGCCCTCCTCGCGCTCGATCAGCTCACCGGGGTCGGACTCGCCCCACCAGCGCACCACGCCCGGATGCGCGAGCAGCTCGGCGAGCCAGCCGCGATCGTCCTCGGTCACCTCGCGCAGCCGCACCCGCCGTCCCTCGATCGTCTCCATCCGCGGGAGTCTGCCCGCACCGCCGGCCGGCGCCCGTCAACATGCAGGGCCGCTGATGGCTCCCGCTCCTCGCAACCTCGTCAACCTCAAGTCCGTCGAGAAGGGCTACGCCAGCCGCACCGTCCTCGACGGCGTCACGCTCGGCATCAACGCCGGCGACCGGATCGGGATCGTCGGCGTCAACGGCGGCGGCAAGTCGACGCTGCTGAAGCTGATCGCCGGCGCTGAGCAGCCCGACCGCGGTCAGGTCACGCGCATCACCGGGCTCGACCTCGCCGTGATCGGCCAGGGCGACGAGTTGGACGGCGCCAAGACGATCCGCGACGAGCTGGTCGGCGGCCGCGCCGACCACGAGTGGGCCGGCGACGCGCGCTTCCGCGAGGTGCTCGACGGGCTGCTCGGCGGCGTCGCGATGGCGCGCTTCCCGCAGGGGCTCGACACGCAGATCGCGCCGCTCTCCGGCGGCGAGCGGCGGCGGATCGCGCTCGCGCAGCTGCTGCTCGACAACCCCGACCTGCTGCTGCTCGACGAGCCGACCAACCACCTCGACGTCGAAGGCGTCGACTGGCTCGCGCGCCACCTCGCGGGGCGCAGAGGGTCGATGGTCGTGATCACCCACGATCGCTGGTTCCTCGACGCCGTCGTGACGCAGACGTGGGAGGTCGCCGACGGCGACGTGCACCAGTACGAAGGCGGCTACGCGGCCTACGTGCTCGCGCGCGCCGAGCGCGACCGCCAGGCCGCCACGCGCGAGGAGAAGCGCCAGCAGCTGATCCGCAAGGAGCTGGCGTGGCTGCGGCGCGGTCCGCCGGCGCGCACCGCCAAGCCGAAGTTCCGCATCGAGGCCGCCAACGCGCTGATAGCGGACGAGCCCGACGCGCGCGACGGCGTCGAGCTGCTGAGATTCGCCAGCGCCCGTCTCGGCGGCAAGGTGCTCGACGCCGAGGAGGTGTCGGTCGCCTACGGCGAGAAGGTGCTGCTGCGGCGCGCGACCTGGCGCCTGGGCCCCGGCGACCGCGTCGCGCTTGTCGGCGTCAACGGCTCCGGCAAGACGACGCTCGTGAAGCTGCTCGCGGGGGAGCTGGAACCGTCCAGCGGCGTGGTCGAGCGCGGCGCGACGGTCAGACTGGCGCACCTGTCGCAGGAGACGGTCGAGCTGGACGGCAGCCTGCGCGTGCTGGAGTCGCTGGAGCGGGTGCGCGGGCGGATCAGACTCGGCGACGGCGTCGAGCTGACGGCCGGCCAGCTGTGCGACCGCTTCGGCTTCCGCGGCGTCAAGTCGCGCACCTTCGTGAGAGACCTGTCGGGCGGCGAGCGCCGCCGGCTGCAGCTGATGCGGCTGCTGATGGGCGAGCCGAACGTGCTGCTGCTCGACGAGCCGACCAACGACCTCGACATCGACACGCTGACGGCGCTGGAGGATCTGCTCGACGGCTGGCCCGGCACGCTCGTCGTCGTCTCCCACGATCGCTACTTCGTCGAGCGCGTGACCGACAACGTCTACGCGCTCGCCCCCGGCGGCTCGATCCGACACCTGCCGCGCGGGATCGACCAGTACGTCGACGAGCGGCGCGGGGCTGCGAGCAGCGGCGCCACGTCGGCGTCGCGCGGCGGCACGCCCGGCGGCAGCGCGGGCTCCGGCGCGCGCGGCAACGGCACGCCCACCCCCAAGCCGGCGATCGGCGGCGGCGAGGCGCGCGCGATCCGCAAGGAGGTCCAGCGGCTTGAGCGGGCGCTGGAGAGAATGGACGCGCGCGAGGTCGACCTGCACGAGCGGATGGCCGGCGCCGCGACCGATCACGGCGCCCTGCGCGAGCTGGGCGACGAGCAGACCGCGCTCGCCGAAGAGCGCGAGCGCCTCGAAGCCGCCTGGCTCGAAGCCTCCGAGGCGCTCGAGGGCTGAGTCAGGCGAGCGCTGCCGCGGCGGCCTCCTCCAGCCTGTCGTCACCCCAGAACAGCTGCTCGCCGACGACGACCGTCGGGATGCCGGTGACGCCGCGCGCGATCGCGGCGTCGGTGGCGGCGCGCAGCCGCGCCTTCACCACCGGGTCTGCGACGCCCGCCTCGACGGCCGCAGGCGGGAGTCCGACCGCCTCGGCGACCTCCAGCACGACGGCGAGGTCGCTCAGGTCGCGGCCGTGGCCGAGACCGGCGTCGAAGGCGGCGAGCGAGAAGTCGCGCAGCAGCCCGTGGTCCTCGGCGACCAGCGCGGCGCGCAGCACGGCGATCGAGTAGGTCGCCTTCGGCCAGCCGGGCGGCCACCGCAGCGGCAGTCCGAGCGCGGCGGCGCGCCGCTCGCAGTCCTCCATCCGCGCCGTGCGGTCGGGACCCTCGTCCCACGACCATGGGACCTTGCCGATCTCCAGCACCAGCGGTCCGAAGGCGATCGGCTGCCAGCGCGCGGCGGGCAGCAGCGCACCGATCCGATGGGCGGCGAGATAGGCGTACGGCGAGCTGAAGTCGTAGTGGAAGAGCATTGACCGCAGTTTGCGGACCTTTCGCCGAGGTGGACGCCGTTACGCGCTCGGCATGGCACCCTGTGCGGCGATGGCAGACGTCGATTCGCTTCAGAACTCCGAGGAGGCCGTGGCGCAGCAGCGTCAGGAGGCCGCCGAGGCATCCCGCCAGGCCGCCCTCCAGCAGCTGCGCAAGACGCCGCTCGCCGACACGGCCAGCAAGGCGCAGCGGCGCGTGAGCGCCACGCTCGACCAGGTGCAGACCTCGACCAACATGCGCGAGGGTCCGCTGCCGGAGGTCGAGGAGCTGGCGATCTCGCTGCTGGAGACCGGCCTGCTGCACCCGCCGCTCGTGCGCGAGACCGGCAACGCCGACATCCCCTACGAGCTGGTCGCCGGCGCGCGCCGGATGGCGGCGATGCGGCTCGTCGACGAGGCCGAGGGGACGCCGCGCGAGTGGGCGCTCGACGTGCGCGTCGGGATGACGCGGCGCGAGGCGCTGACGCTCCAGTTCGCCGAGAACTTCCACCAGAGAAAGCCCGAGCCGATCATGTTCGCGCGCGCCGTGCGCCAGATCATGATCGAGGATCCGGAGCTGACCGCCGCCGAGGTCTCGCGCATCACCGGCGCGCCGGCCGACTGGACGCGCAGCGCGCTGAAGCTGCTCGACCTGCCGGCGATCGCCGAGCGCGTCGAGGCCGGCGACCTCGCCTTCACCGCCGCCGACATGGTCCGCCGCGCGATCTCGACCGGTCGCGTCGACGAGGAGGAGGCGGTCGAGCTGGCCGCCAAGGCCGCCGACGGCGAGATCACGACCGGCGAGCTGAGAAGAGCGGTCGGCTACGTGCCGCCGAAGCCGGAGAACTACGACCAGCTCGCCTCCGAGCTGGACAGACAGCGCTGGGAGGCCAGACGCGCCGCCGACGCCGGCGAGGGCAGAGGCGACGCCGACCAGCGCGACTGGGAGAGCGGCGGCCACGAGCAGGCACCGGGCTTCTCCGCGAACGCCGGCGGCCTCGACGGCGGCGCGCGCCCGGTCGACCCCGCGGCCGGCGGCGCCCGTCCCGACGCCAGCGCCGGCGAGAGCGCCGAGGAAGCCGAGCGGCGCGCCAGCGAGCTGGACGCCTACCTGCTCGGCCGCGTGCTGAACGGGATCGCCGACGAGTACCGCGAGCTGCTCGGGATCGTCGACGACGAGGAGTCGTTCCAGTACGCCTTCGCGCTGCGCCCGTACGAGCGCGTCGCGGCGCTGCGGATGCTCGCCAGAAAGCTGCTGGAGGCCGACCGCAACCCGCCGCGCGAGCTGGCCCACCTGGCGGGCGCGGGGGCGTAGCGAGCCCGCGCTGAGCGCGGCCGCCCCACCGGCGGCCGCCGTGCCCCATTCCACGGTTCCACGCGGGAGCCGCTCCCCTGTGACGAGCGATTAGTCTCACAGAGGTGAGCGATGCGCAGGCAGACCAGCCGGGCCGGGCGATCGTGCGGATCGAAGCGGGCAGCGTCGCGGCGCTCGGCGACGTCGTCGGCGTGCTGCGCGCGAAGGCCGCGGCGCTGGAGCGGCTGGCGGCGACGATCGAGCGGCTGCGCGCCGACGGCTGGCGCACCGACGGCGCCGTCGGGCTGGCCTTCTCGCTGGGCGTCGACGGCGTCCACGTCGAGCGCGACGTCGCCGGCTTCCGCGCGCTGGAGCGGCTCGCCGACGCGCTCCCGACCGGCACCGTGATCCACTGGCACCGTCACGACAGCAGCTGGCGCTCCGGCGGCTGGATCGCGGGGCTGCCGCCGGCCGAGCAGCTCGGCGAGACCGACGACCTGCCCGTGATCGTGCAGTCGACCCGCTCCGGCCGCCAGACGCGCTGCGCGGACCAGCAGCAGCTCGTCGCCGCGATCCGCCTGCACCTGGAGGAGATCCGCGACGCGCTCGACAGCGACCCGCTGACGCAGGCGCGGGCCGAGGAGGTGCGCGCCCAGCTGCGCGCGCTCGACGCCGGCGAGGCGCCGCAGGTCTTCTACCGCTTCGAGGGCTCGCCGGAGGCCGAGGACGCGCTCAACAGCGCCCACATGGTCCACGTCACGCCGGAGGCGCTGGCGCTGTGGGAGGGCTTCCAGGACGGTGTCGCGGGCGAGCCGCTGTACGAGGGCGACACGCGCCTGGAGGGGCTGACCGGGCTCGCCTTCCGCGACGGCTACCGCCGCGGCGAGGAGCGCGCCCACCTGCTCGGGCGCTGAGCCGGCGCGTCGCGTCGCGTTCCCCGCGCGCGACGTCCCGCTGCGAGCGCGCCTCAGCCCGCGCCGTCGCTGCCGTACTCGCGCGCGAGCACCGCGACGTGCAGCGTCAGCAGCTGCTCGGGATCGCCGAGGTCGACGCCGAGCAGCTGCTCGATCCGCGTCAGGCGGTGGTAGAGCGCCTGACGGTTGAGGTGGAGCGCGCGCGCCGTCTCGGCCTTGCGGCCGCCGTTGGACAGCAGCGCCTCGAGCGTCGGCATCAGCACCAGCTTGCGCGTGCGGTCGTGCGCGACCAACGGCCCCAGCACGCGCTCGACGAGCGCCGCCTGCTCCGCGTCGTCGCGCCCGGCCCACAGCAGCCGCCGCAGCTCCAGCGCCGCGACGTCGTGCCACGGGCGCGGCGGCAGCGCCGCCGCGGCGGCGGCGCTCTCCTCGCTGCGGCGCAGCTCCGCGCCAGCCGCCTCCGGCAGGCTCGCACGACCGGCCGCGAGCGTCACGCGCTCGGCCCCGACGGTTCTGACGAGGACACGCTCCAGCAGCTCGGCGACGGCGGTCGCGGCCGCCGCGCGCTGCTCGGCGACGACCGCGGCGTCCTCGCCGCTCTCGCCGCCGCCACCGCCGCCGCGCAACGCCACGAGCAGCAGCACGGTCGTGCTCGACGGACGGCGGCCGACGACGGCATCCCAGCCGCGATCGGCGAGCAGCCGCTGGACGTCGCGCAGCGCGCCGTCCCAGTCGGCGCCGGCCGGCGCGATCGCGCCGCGCACGTCGGCGGCGAGCGGCAGCAGCAGCGCCGGGACCCTGCGCAGGCCGGCGGCGAGCGCGGCGCGGCTGACCGCTGAGGGCGCGACGCGGCCGTCGGCGAGGTTGACGAGCAGGTTGCCGCGCTCGCGCGCCGCCAGCTCCTCCTCCTGCCGCGCCCGCAGCAGCGCCAGCGCGACGATCGCGCCGGCCTGGTCGAGCGCAACCCCGGCGAGCGCGTCCCACGGCGGCCGCAGCTCCGCGACGAGCAGGCGCCCGTCGTCCTGGTGGCCGCCCATCCGCACCGCGGTCGCGCGCACGGCGGGGGCGCCGGGCCGCCGCGCGACCTCCCACAGCTCCAGCGGATCGCCGTCGGCGCCGTCGCCCGGCAGCGCGTGCGACAGCAGCCGTCCGCCCGGATCCTCCAGGAAGACGGGCGCGTGCAGCGTTGCGGCGAGCGCGGCCAGCACCGCCGGGATCCCTTCGCCGTCGAGCATCAGGTCGGTCAGCTCGCGCTGGATCTGCTCGCCGCGCCGCAGCAGCGCGTACTGCGAGGAGACCAGCTCGGTGTGGATCGCCTCGGTGACGGCGACGAAGGGGATCTCGCTGCGCAGCACGATCAGCGGCAGCTCGGCCTGCGCGGCCGCCTCCACGAGCGCGTTCGGCGGCTCTGCGAAGACGGTCCCCAGCTCGATCACGAGCGCGGCGGCGTTGCGCTCGGCGAGCGCGCGCACGAAGCGCCGCTGGTCGGCCGCGCGGCTGCCGATTCCCATCCCCGTGCTCAGCAGCATCTCGCCGCCGGTCAGCAGCGCGGCGATGTTCGAGACCTCGCCGGTGTGGACCCAGCGGATCGTGCGGTCAAGCCGCTCGGAGCCGGCGACGACCTCCGGCAGCCCGCGCCGCAGCGCCGGCAGCTCGAGCGCGCGCCGGACGGTGATCGCGGGGAGGGGTCTGTCGTCGAACGCAGTCATGCCATGCCGTCCCCGCGCCGTCACGCGGCAACTCGTCGCTGATTGCGCGGGCCGGCGCGACGAACCGTCGCAACTCGCCGCTCACGCCTTCGCGGGTGCGCTCGCGCAGGATACCGTCGCACGATCGCCTCCCCCTGGCCGCAGACACCTCCGAGCGCCGCCGATCGCGCGCGCTACACCGACGCCTCGACCACGCCGTACTGGCTCGACGCGCTCCCGCCCCGCCCGCCGCAGCCGCCGCTCGCGGGCGCGACCGCGACCGACCTCTGCATCGTCGGCGGCGGCTTCACCGGCCTCTGGGCCGCGCTGCACGCCAAGCGCGCCGACCCGGCGCGCGACGTCCTGCTGCTGGAGGCGGCGACGATCGCCTGGGGCGCCAGCGGCCGCAACGGCGGCTTCGTCGCCTCCTCGCTGACGCACGGCCTCTCCAACGGCGCCGAGCGCTTCCCCGACGAGATCGAGCTGCTGGAGCGGCTCGGGCTGGAGAACTTCGCGGGGATGCGCGACGACATCCGCGCGCACGGGATCGACTGCGGCTGGGAGGAGACCGGCGCCCTGTCGCTCGCACAGGAGCCGCACGAGCTGGCGTGGCTGGAGGAGGCGGCGGCCGAGGCACGTCGATTCGGCCACGAGGTCGAGCTGCTCGACGCCGCCGCGGTCGCGCGCGAGGTGCGCTCGCCGCTCTACCTCGGCGCGCTGCGGATGAACAGCGGCGAGGCGCTTGTCGACCCGGCGAGACTGGCCGTCGGCCTGCTCGACGCGGCACTCGCCGCGGGCGTGCGCGTCCACGAGCACAGCGCCGCGCTCGGGCTGCAACGCGGCGGCGAGAGCGGTGGCGGCGTCACCGTCACCACCGCCGGCGGCCGCGTCCGCGCGCGCAAGGTGCTGCTCGGCACCAGCGCCTTCCCGCCGCTGCTCAAGCGCCTCTCGCACTACATCGCACCGGTCTACGACTACGTGCTCGTGACCGAGCCGCTGAGCGCGGAGCAGATCGAGGCGATCGGCTGGCGCGGACGGCAGGGGCTGGCCGACTGCGCCAACCAGTTCCACTACTACCGCCTGACCGCCGACGACCGCATCCTGTTCGGCGGCTACGACGCCGTCTACCGCTACGGCGGCCCCGTCTCGACGCTCCAGGACGACGCCGGCGAGGAGACGTTCGCGACGCTCTCGCAGCACCTCGTCACGCTCTTCCCGGTGCTGGAAGGGATCCGCTTCAGCCATCGCTGGGGCGGCGCGATCGACACCTGCAGCCGCTTCTTCCCCTTCTTCGGCACCGCGTTCGGCGGCGACGTCTCCTACGCGGTCGGCTATACCGGCCTCGGCGTCGGCGCGACCCGCTTCGGCGCGCAGGTCGCGCTCGACCTGCTCGACGGACGTGAGACGGAGGCGACGCGCACCCGCTACGTGCGCACGAAGCCGCTGCCGTTCCCGCCCGAGCCGCTGCGCAGCGCCGCGATCCAGCTGACCCGCAACCGCCTCGCCGCCGCCGACCGCGACGGCGGCAGACGCGGCCTCTGGCTCAGAACACTCGACCGCTTCGGACTGGGATTCGACTCATGAGCGACGCAGACGCACTGCCGCAGGCCGTCCACCACGTCGCCGACGTGGCGCTGGAACCCGACCCGCTGCCCGACGAGCAGATCCTCGCGGGCTCACCCGAGGTGAGCGCGCGCGAGCTGTGGAGCGCGCCCGGTGGCGGCGCATCGGCCGGCATCTGGGAGCACGGCGAGGGGATCAGCAGCGACGTCGAGGCCAACGAGGTCTTCGTCGTGATCTCGGGTCGCGCGACGATCGCGGTCGAGGACGGGCCGACGCTGGAGGTCGGCCCGGGCGACGTCGCCACCCTGCGCGCCGGCCAGCGGACGGTCTGGACCGTCCACGAGCCGCTGCGCAAGGTGTACTTCGTTCAGGAGTGAACGGGGAAGCCGAGGTCGATCCCGCGGTCGGCGGGGTCGGGCCAGCGGCGCGTGACGACCTTGCCGCGCGTGTAGAAGCGCACGCCGTCGGGACCGTGGACGTGCAGGTCGCCGAACAGCGAGTCCTTCCAGCCGCCGAAGGAGTGGTAGCCCATCGGCACCGGGATCGGCACGTTCACGCCGACCATGCCGGCGGTCACGTCCTGCTCGAACTGGCGTGCGGCGCCGCCGTCGTTGGTGAAGATCGCGGCGCCGTTGCCGTACGGGCTGGAGTTCGTCAGCGTGATCGCCTCGTCGTAGGAGTCGGCGCGCACGACGCACAGCACCGGGCCGAAGATCTCCTCGTCGTAGATCGCCATGCCGGGCTTGACGTCGTCGAACAGCGTCGGGCCGAGCCAGTGACCGCCGGCACGCCCCTCGACGACCAGGTCGCGGCCGTCGGCGCGCAGCGTCGCGCCGTCGGCCTCGCCGGTGTCGACGAGCCCGCGCACGCGGCCGAGGTGGCGCTCGCTGACGAGCGGCCCCATCTCGGAGGCGGGGTCGAAACCGTCGCCGACGGTGAGGCCGGCGATCCGCTCCTCGATCTTCGCGATCAAGGGCTCTGCGACGGCGCCGACCGCGACGGCGACCGAGACCGCCATGCAGCGCTGACCGGCCGAGCCGTAGCCGGCTGAGACGAGCGCGTCGGCGGCGAGGTCGAGGTCGGCGTCGGGCAGCACGATCGCGTGGTTCTTCGCGCCGCCGAGCGCCTGCACGCGCTTGCCGTGCGCGGTCGCGGTCTCGTAGACGTGCTTGGCGATCGGCGTCGAGCCGACGAACGAGACCGCTCTCACCTCGGGGTGGACGAGCAGCGCGTTGACCGCGTCCTTGTCGCCGTTGATGACGGTGAAGACCCCTTCGGGCAGGCCGGCGTCGGCGAGGATCTCGGCCAGCAGCAGCGAGGCGGAGGGATCCTGCTCGCTCGGCTTCAGCACGAAGGCGTTGCCGCAGGCGAGCGCGACCGGAGCCATCCACAGCGGCACCATCACGGGGAAGTTGAACGGCGTGATGCCGGCGACGACGCCGAGCGACTGGCGCAGCGAGTAGGAGTCGACGCCGCGCGAGACCTGGCCCGACATCTCGCCCTTCAGCAGGTGGCCGAGGCCGCAGGCGAACTCGATCACCTCGAGGCCGCGCTGGACCTCGCCGGCGGCGTCGGAGAGGACCTTGCCGTGCTCGCGCGTGATCGCCTGCGCCAGCTCGTCGCGGCGCGCGTGGACGCCCTCGCGGAAGGCGAAGAGGACCTTCGTGCGCTGGCCGAGCGAGGATCTGCCCCACGCCTCTGCGGCCTTCGCCGCGACGCGCACGGCGCGGTCGACGTCGGCCTCGGTCGCGAAGGCGACGCGCGCGATCGTCTCGCCGGTCGCCGACTCGGTCACCTCGCCGAAGCGCTCGCCGCTGCCCGCGTCGGGGCGCCCGCCGATCCAGTGGGAGAGGGTCGTGGGGGTCGTGCTCGTGGCCATGTCAGGGAACTCCGATGGTGGTCGCTTGGAAGAGTGGGGCGGCGCGCGGCGCGGGCGTCAGGCGGTGGCGGTCGCGGCGGCGGACTCGACGTCCATGAACCTACCCGCGTCGGTCAGCACCTCCGCGAGGCGGTCGACGATCTCGTCGAGCACGGCGCGGTCGCTGATCAGCGGCGGGGCGATCTGCAGGACCGAGTCGCCGCGGTCGTCGGCGCGCGCGATCAGGCCGGCGTCGAGCAGGCGGCCGGGCAGGAAGCCCCGCAGCAGGCGGTCGCGCTCGGGCTTGTCGAAGGTGCGATTCGTGCTGTCGCCGACCAGCTCCATCGCCCAGAAGTAGCCGCGCCCGCGCGTGTCGCCGACGATCGGCAGCGCGCGCAGCTCGGCGAGGCGGCCTTCGAGGTGAGCCTCGTTGGCGCGCACGTTCTCCAGCACGCCGTCGCGCTCGAAGATCTCGATGCTCTTGAGCGCGACCGCGGCGCTGACCGGATGGCAAACCGCGCGTCCACTCCACTGCTGGCCTTGATCATGATGGTCATGGCCTTGAGTTTGGCGGCGAGTTGGGCAGCGGCGGGGAACTGCGAGGCCTCCGGGACGAGTTGT
>DATIOB010000198.1:0-5101 GCA_035473605.1 Conexibacter sp. | reverse complement strand
CGGCGTGCCCGCCGGCCTCCGCGAAGCGCAGCGCCGCGGCCGCGTCGGAGAGCGGGAAGCGAGCGGCGACCTGGGCGCGCAGCGTGCCGTCGGCGAGCAGCGCGAAGACGCGCTGCAGGTCGGCGCGCAGCTCCGCGCGGTAGCGGTCGCGCCGGCGGCGGCCGGCCCAGAGGTTGAAGAAGTGCGCGCTGCGGCCGTTTGGCAGCGCGTTCCACAGCAGCAGCCGGCCGAGCAGCTTCAACACCGGCAGGCGCGGGTTGCCGGGCAGGTCCTTCGTCGCGGCGGTGCCGTAGGAGACGAGCGTCCCGCCGCGCGCGAGCATCCGCCAGGAGCCGACGATGCCGGCGCCGCCGACGTGGTCGAAGACGGCCGCGACCCCCTCGGGCGCCAGCTCGCGCACGCGCGCCACCAGGTCGTCGGAGCGGCGGTCGAGGAAGGTCGCGCCGAGCGCCTCGACAGCGGTGCGCTGGCGCTCCCCGGCGACGCCGATCACCGCGACGCCGGCGTGGTGGGCGAGCTGGACCAGCAGCGAGCCGACGCCGCCGGCCGCGCCGAGCACGACGACCGTCTGGCCGGATCTGACCCGCGCGCTGCGATGGAGCATCCGCCAGGCGGTGGCGCCGTTGACGATCGCGGTCTCGGCTGCGACGGCGTCGAGGCCGTCCGGCAGCGGGACGAGGTCGCCGGCGTCGAGCACGACCCGCTCTGCCCAGCCGCCGGTCTTCGTCAGCGCCGCGACGCGCTGGCCGCTGCGCAGGACAGGCGCGTCACCGCCGCCGTCGGCCGGGCCGACCTGCTCGACGATGCCGACGAGGTCGTAGCCCGGCACGAACGGGAAGCTCGGCTGGTCGTAGTACTTGCCGCGGCGCATCTGCTGCTCGGCGAAGGAGACGCCGGTCGCCTCCATCCGCACGAGCGCCTGGCCGGGGCCGGGGGCCGGCAGCGTGCGGTGGCGCGGTCGCAGCGACTCCGGCTCGCCGATTCCGGGCAGTTCGATCTGGAGCGTCTCTGTCGTCTGCATGGTGGGCCTCCAACTGCATTGCCTTATCGCTTCAGTTAGAGACTATAACAAACTGGTGATCTAGCCCTCCAGCGTCGCCATCGCCAGGCAGCTGACGCCGCGCGGGCCGGAGGCGCGCACCGAGATCTCGTCGGCGCCGGGGTAGTCGGGCAGGGTGCGGCGGATCCGCAGCGACCCGTCGGAGCGGGTGCGCGCGCTGCCGCGCCAGGCGACGCGGCGCTCGTGCACGAGCGCGACGCTCCAGCGCGCGCCGCGACGACGCGTGTCGATCCGCAGCTCGACCTCGATCGCGCCGTCGTCGCCCTTCAGGCGCAGCTCGCCACTGGCGCCGCGGGCGCAGTCGGCGCTGACGCGCGCGTCGTCGCCGCCGCCGCGCGCCTGCGCCGCGGACGGCACGAAGGCGAGCGCGAGCATCAGCGCGGCCAGCGCGAGCGCGAAGCGCGGTTGGAGCGAGCGTCGCATCGTGCCTCCAACGGTCGCGCGCGGCACCCCGTCCGCGCAATGGGACTTATGTCGCAGGCGGGCCGAGCCCGTGGCGCTCGGCCCACAGCGCCGCCTGCGTGCGATCGGTCACGCCGAGCGCGCGGAAGATGCTCGTCAGGTGCGACTTGACCGTCTTCTCGCTGATCTCCAGCCGCCGCGCGATCAGCTTGTTCGGCAGGCCCTCGACCAGCAGCTCCAGCACCTCGCGCTCGCGTGCGGAGAGCGCGGCGAGCGGATCGGGGGCGCTGCGCGCCGTCAGGATCGTGCGCGCCGCGCGCGGGTCCAGCGGCGACTCGCCGCGCGCCGCCGCGCGGATCCCCTCCGCGACCTGCGCCGCGTCGACGTCCTTCAGCAGGTAGCCGCAGGCGCCGGCCTCCAGCGCGCCGACGATCCGCGCGCGGTCGGAGAACGAGGTCAGCACCAGCACGGCGGTCTGCGGCCGCTCGGCGAGGATCCGCCGGGTCGCCTCGATCCCGTCCATCTGCGGCATCTCGAGGTCCATCAGCACGACGTCGGGCTCGCTGCTGAGCGTCTGCGCCAGCGCGTCGGCGCCGTCGGCGGCGACGCCGACCAGCTCGATCCCGTCGAGCGCCGCTATCAGCCGTCCGAGGCCGTCGCGGATGACGCCGTGGTCGTCGGCCAGCAGCACGCGGATCATGCCGGCAGCTCCAGCTCGACGCGCGTGCCGGCGCCCGGCCGCGAGCTGACGGTGAGCGTGCCGCCGGCCTGCGCGACGAGGCCGTCGAGCAGCGTCAGGCCGAGGTGTCCGTCGGCGGCGCCGCGCTCGCGCGCGCCCTCGTCGAAGCCGCGCCCGTCGTCGCTGACGAGCAGCCGCACGCGGCCGGCCGCCGCCGGTGTCAGCTCGATCCGGACGGTGGCGGGGTCGGCGTGCTCGGCGGCGTTGCGGACCGCCTCGCGCGCGACGCGGTAGAGCAGCACCGCGCCGTCGCCGTGCAGCGCGGCTGCCTGTTCGGACAGCTCCAGCTCGGTGCTCACGCCGGCGGCGGCGAGCGGGCTGAGCAGGTCGCTGAGCGCGACGTCGAGGCCGGCCGCGTCGAGGTTGGGCGGATGGATCTCGACCAGCAGCGTGCGCAGGTCGCGCACGCCCTGGCGCAGGCGCGCGGTCGCGTCGCCGAGCACCGCCGCCTCCTGCTCGTCGCCGCGGCGGTGCGCCTCGTCGGCGAGCGGCGCGAGGCCGAAGGCGACGCCGGCGAGGTCCTGCACGACGCCGTCGTGGAGGTCGGCGGCGATCCGCCGGCGCTCCTGTGCGGAGGCCTCGACGGCGCTGGCCAGCAGCGCCTCACGCTCGGCGTGGCCGCGCTGGAGGCGGCGCGCCAGCGACCACGCCAGCGGCGCCTGGAACAGCAGCAGCACCAGCAGTCCGCCGAGCAGCGGCGGCGCGAGCGCCCGCAGCAGCCGCTCGCCGTTGGCGCTGATCGAGCTGAACTGCTGGTAGATCTCGAACAGCACCTGCGTGCCGTCGGGGGTGCGGATCGTCGTGTGCGCCTCCAGCAGCTTGCCCTGCAGCCGCTCGTAGCGGTTCTCCGGCTGGCCGAGGTCGCTCAGCTCCGCTTCCGAGCCGCCCGTGTCGAACAGCTCGCGCTCCTCCTCGCCGAGCACGAACCTTCTGCCGATCAGCGCCGGCTCGTCGGAGTAGAGGATCGTGCCGTCCTCGCTCCACAGCTTCACGCGCACGATCGAGCCGGTCAGCACCTGGCCGAGCACGATGTCGTCGAGTCTGCGCAGCGCCGCCGGGTCGCCGCGCACGACGCCGTCGGTCAGGCCGGCGGCCTCGACGACGCGGCCGGCCGCCTGCACGCGCTCGCGCGTGTCGCGCTCCGCCTCGTCGATCGCGACCTGGCGCAGCGCGAAGAAGCCGCCGACGACGATCACGACGATCGCGGCGAGGCTGCCGAGCATGAAGCGCGCGACGGCCGAGCCGATCCGCGGCGGCGGACCGGCGAGCCGTGTGCCGGCACGTTGCGCGCTCCTGTTGCCCGGTTGCGGCACGCGACCATCTTGCCCGGCCGCGCGCCGCGGCGCACTCAGTGCGGTGTGTGGCGGCTGTGCAGCATCAGGTCGTTGCCGTCGGGATCGCTGAAGAGGGCCATGTGGCAGACGCCGGTGTCGAAGGTGTCGCCGGCGAAGCTGACGCCCTTCTCCTCCAGCTCGGCGCGGACGGCCGCGATGTCGTCGACGTGCAGCGCCAGGTGGCCGTTCTTCTGCGGCGCGAACGGCATCCCGTTGCGCTCCGGCTCCCAGATCCCGAGACAGGTCTGCCCGACCCAGAACTCGTAGTCGGATCTGTCGTCCTTGCGCAGGCCGAGCGTCTCGCCGTAGAACTGTCTGGCGCGGTCGCTGTCCTGCGTGGGGATCGCGACGAAGTCGAGCTTGGTGAACGACGCCATGGTGGGGCTCCTCGCTGTCGGGGTGACGGACGAGCCCGATCGTGACAGCGATTGCGGTCAACGACCGACCTCAATCCCAGAATCCGGTCAGCGCGCGGTCCGCTGCGACCTAAGTCGCATTGAGACCCCGATCGCCGTTGGCGCACGATGACGCTCGTCCATCCCCTCGAAACGACGGAGATTCCCACCATGCCCCTCAAGTTCGGCCGGTTCGCCCTCGCAGCAGCGCTCGCCGCTACGGTCGCGGTGCCGAGCGCCGCGTTCGCCAAGCACGGCGCCGACGACGGTCCCGGCGACGATCGCGGCGGCGACCGCCAGGGCCAGGACGACAGCGGCCGCCGCGGCGGCGACGACTCCGGCGGCGACGACTCGCGCGGCGGCGACGACCGCGGGCGCGACCGCGGCGTGCGCGTCAGCGGCCGCTGCGACCGCGGCTCGACGGCGAAGCTGAAGGTCAAGCCCGACGACGGCCGCATCGAGGTCGAGTTCGAGGTCGACCAGAACCGCAACGGCGTCACCTGGAACGTGCAGCTGCGGCGCAACGGCAACATCGCCGTCTCGACGCGCGCGACGACGCGCGGGCCGAGCGGCTCCTTCAGCGTCGAGCGCAAGATCGCCGGCTCCAGCGGCGACCGCTTCAGCGCCCGCGCGACCAGCCCCTCGGGCGAGGTCTGCACCGCCGCGACGCGCCTCTAGCGCCGGCGACGTCTGGCGCTCGGCGGCGGCGGACCGCCGAGCGCGAGCTTCAGCTCGTCCTCCACGAGGCGGTCGAGGTCGCTCTCGTGGAGCCCGCCGCGCGCATGGTCGCTGATCAGCACGCCGTCGAGGTGGTCGAGCGCGTGCGCGATCAGGCGGGCGCGCTCGCCGTCGGCGTCGAACTCGTACGGCTCGCCCGCGAGCGTGTGATTGCGGACGCGCAGCCGCTCGGACCGCTCCACGACGCACGAGAGCCCCGGCAGGCTCGCACACTCCTCGACCTCGGCCGGCGTGTTCCCGCCGCGCTCGACGACGGTCGCGTCGATCAGCGCCAGCGGCGGCTCGCGCTGGTCGTCGACGACGGCGACGCGCAGCCCGACGCCGAGCTGCGGCGCGGCCAGGCCGGCGCCGCCCGCGTCGAGCAGGGTCTCGGTCAGGTCCGCGACGAACTTGCGCAGCTCCTTGTCGAAGTCGACGACCGGGTCGGCCGGCG
>DATIOB010000197.1:0-10480 GCA_035473605.1 Conexibacter sp. | reverse complement strand
CCAGGTCGCCGGCGGCGCCGGCGCGACGACCGCCCACGACGGCGCCGACGCGCTCGACGTGCACGGCGCCAACTGCGCGATCGTGCCGGCCGAGACGGTCGAGATGAACTACGCGCTGCGCGTCGAGCGCTACGAGCTGCGGCGCGACAGCGGGGGCCCCGGCGCCCGCCGCGGCGGCCTCGGGATCCGCGCCGACTACCGCATCCTCGGCGACGAGCCGGTCTTCTTCATCGTCGAGGCCGAGCAGTCGGATCCGCGCTTCGCACCGCCCGGGATCGACGGCGGGGAGGCAGGAGCGCCCGGCGGGCTGGTGCAGATCCGCTACGGCGTCGAGACGGTGTTGGAGGGCAAGACGGAGTTCACCGGCCGGCCCGGCGACATCGTCAGCATGCTGGCCGGCGGCGGCGGCGGGAGCGGCGACCCGCGTGAGCGCGACCGCGACGCGCTGGAGGCCGACGTGCGCGCCGGCCGCGTCTCGGAGGCGGCGGCGGTCGAGCGCTACGGGCTGGCGCGATGAACGGCGGGCAGGGAGCACGCCGGCAGGGAGCGGGCGCGGCGGGAGGCGTGCTGTGGCGTCAGCAGGCGCCGATCCCCGCGCCCGCCCCTGCGTTGTCCGGCGCCGCCGACGCCGACGTCGCGATCGTCGGCGGCGGCTACGTCGGCCTCTGGACGGCGATCCGGCTCAAGCAGCGCGACGCCGGCTGCGACGTCGTCGTGGTCGAGCGCGACCTGTGCGGCTCCGGGGCCTCCGGCCGCAACGGCGGCCAGGCGCACGGCTGGTGGCGCCAGCTCGGCGTCCTGACCGAGCTGTGCGGCGAGCGCGAGGCGCTGCGGCTGGTGCGCGCCGCCGACGCCGCGCTGGAGGAGATCGGCGCGCTCGACGCCAGCGGCGAGCTGCCGTGCGACTTCGCCAGGACGGGACTCCACTGGACCGCGACGACGCCGGCGCAGATCGGCAGCTGGGAGCCGACGATCGCGCTCGCCGAGCGCCACGGCGCGCAGGTCTTCCGGCGGCTGGAGCGCGAGGAGCTGTGGCAGCGGACCGGCTCGCGCGCCCACCTCGCCGGCGTGCTGGAGCTGCCGGCCGCGGCCGTCCATCCGGGGCTGCTGGCGCGCGGCCTGCGCGCGCGGGCGCTGGCGCTCGGCGTGCGGCTGCACGAGGGCACCGCGATGACGGCGCTGGAGCGCGGTCCGGCCGGCGGCCCGGTCGTCGTGACGCCCGGCGGGCGCCTCACCGCCCGCCGCGTCGTGCTCGCGACCAACGCCTGGGCGGCGGCGCGGCCGGAGCTGCGCAGCCGCCTCTACGTCGTCTCCTCGCAGGTCGTCGCGACGCCGCCGATCCCCGAGCGGCTCGCCGAGCTGGGGCTCGGGCCCGACGTGCGCATCCACGACTCGCAGGACCGCGTCCTCTACTACGGCACCACGCGCGACCACCGGCTCGTCTTCGGGCGCGGCGGCGGCAGCGTCGCGCCGGGCGGACGGATCGGCCGCGCCTTCGACGACTCGCCGCGCTGGGCCGCCGACGCCGCCTCCGAGCTGCGGCGGATCTACCCCTCGCTCGCCGACGTGCCGCTGAGCGAGCACTGGGCCGGGCCGATCGACCGCACGACCTCCGGCCTGCCGCTGCTGGGCCGCCTCGGCGACCGCGACGACGTGCTGATCGGGCTCGGCTGGAGCGGCACCGGGATCGTGCAGGCGGCCGTCGGGGGCCACGTGCTCGCGAGCCTCGCGCTCGGCCTCGACGACGAGTGGAGCCGCAGCGGCCTCGTCGACGCGCCGGTCGCGCGGCGGCTGCCGCCGGAGCCGATCCGCTGGCTCGGCGCGCAGCTCGTGCGCGGCGCGGTCGTGCGCGTCGGGCGGGCGCAGCTCGCCGGGCGCCGGCCCGGCGTGTTCGCCCGCACGCTCGCGGGGCTGGTGCCGAGCGGGCTCGACCGCTAGCCGTGAGTCCGAGGATCGCGCGGCGCTGTCCGCGTTCCCGGGCATACGGAAAGTACGCTTTTTTGTAGCTTTTCGCGTACCTTCACGTCATTCGTTTGAAGGCACCGCATTGGGCATGAGAACTGCGACAATAGCTGGCGGAATCGCGAACGATGCGCTTATGGGGATAAGGCAGAAGTACGAGTTATTAAGGTATTCCACGTACTTTGCTAGCGTAGAGATATGTCTGCGATCGTGAACAAGAAGCGATGGTTCGAGCAGGTTGTGGCGCTGCGTCGCGCCCAACGCTCCGCGCCGGGTGTCCGCGAGATTCCCGAGGTGCGGGCACAGATCGAGGAGCAGATCGGCTCGGCGGTGAGCATGTCGCTCGCCGCCGGAATCCTCAACGTCTCGGAGGGGGCGATCCGAAGATGGGTCAGACGTGGCGAGCTGCCGACCGTGATCTCCGAGCAGGGACGCACCGGCATCCCCGTTGGCGCGCTCGCCGACCTCTACGAGCGAGTCGCTGAGCAGCGCTCGCAAGGACGCAAGCACGTCATCGAACCGCAGATGGCAGCCGCCCGCCGGGCGGCTGACCGGATGCGGGTCGACGTCGACTTCCAGGTAGACGATCCGCATGGGCGCAGCCTCGCACGAGCGCTCGCCTACCATCAGGCGGTCGCACGCAAGCTCAACCGGCCGATGGCCGACAGAGCGCTGCACCGCGTCTGGGAATGGGAGAGCCAGGGCCGCATCAACACTGAGTACGGACGCCGCTGGGAGGATCTGTTGAGGCGACCGGTGCGCGAGATCAGAGCGTGCATCACCGCAAGGACGTCTGAGGCTGACGACCTGCGGCAGAACTCGCCGTTCGCGGGGGAGCTCTCAGAGCCTGAGCGGCGACGGATCCTCGCTGAGGTCCGATGAACCGCGCGCACTTCGAACACCTGATGGCAGCCGCGGCGCAAGTCGCTGACGAGGACGAGTTGGTCGTAATCGGCAGCCAAGCGGTGCTCGGCAGTTTTGCCCACCCGCCGGCCGAACTGCTGGCCTCGATGGAGGTTGACATCTTCCCTCGTTGGGCGCCTCAGAAAGGCGACCTGATCGACGGAAGCCTCGGCGATGGCTCTCCGTTCCATACCCAGTACGGCTATTACGCCCACGCCGTCGGGCCCGAGACCGCAAAGGCCCCGGACGGCTGGATGACACGGCTGGTGGCCGTTGAGATTCCGCCGCGCCCCGCCTCCCAGCGGCGGGCAGTCGCGCTCTGCATGGAGATCCACGACCTCGTGCTGGCCAAGCTTGCAGCTGGACGCGAGCGTGACTGGGACTTCGCCCGCGTCTGCCTCGAACACCAGCTCTGCGTGATCGCGACGTTGCTCAAGCGCTGCACAAGAATGCCGCTTGACGGCTCGGACATCCAGCACATCGAGACAGGACTCCGAAGTCTCGGGCTCAGGAACTGCAGGTAGCCGGTCGAGGCCCGCCTACGGCTGCCGCTCGATGACCCCGCTGGCGGGTCAGCGCGCCAGCGGCGCGTAGGTGTCCGGCCGGCGCGTGGTGAGGAAGGGGAAGAGCGCCAGCCAGTCGGGGCCCTGCGTCAGGTCGAGGTCGGCGACGAGCACGGCCGGCTCGTCGCGCGGCGCCTGCACGAGGATGCGGCCATAGGGATCGCTCACGAAGCTCGACCCGTAGAAGGTCAGCGGATCCTCGCGACCGATGCGGTTGACGGCGATCATGAAGGTGCCGTTGGCGATGCCGTTGGCGACGATCACCTTCTCCCACAGCGGCTCTGTGTCGAAGCCGGGGTGGTCGGGCTCGGAGCCGATCGCGGTCGGGTAGACGATCGCCTCGGCGCCGCCGATCGCATAGGCGCGGGCCAGCTCCGGGAACCACTGGTCCCAGCAGGTCGGGAAGCCGAACTTCGCGCCCGGCAGCTCGATCACCGGGTAGGGGTCGCCGTCGCCCGCGGCCGGGCCGGCGCGGAAGTATCTGTCCTCGTAGTAGCCGGCCGTGATCGGGATGTGCAGCTTGCGCGTGCGGCTGACGAGCGTCCCGTCGGGCGCGACGACGATCGCGGTGTTGTAGCCGAGGCCGTCCGGCCCGTCGGCGGCCTCGAACAGCGAGGCGTGCACGTGGACGCCGTGCTCGGCCGCGGCGGCGCGCGCGAAGGCGATCGTCGGCCCGTCCTCCAGCGGCTCGGGCGGGGCGCCGGCGGCGGCCGGCCCGTCGGGCGTGGTCGCGAAGTAGGGCGAGAGCGTCAGCTCCTGCAGGCAGACGAGCGTCGCGCCCTCGCGCGCGGCGAGGCCGATCCCCTCGGCGAGCGCCGCCTTGTGCGCGTCGGCGTCGGGGTGCCAGCGCTGCTGCACCGCGCCGATCCGGAACGGCGCGCGCGGGCCCGCTCCGCCCTCGCCGGCGGCCAGCGACGCCGGCGGGGTCGTGTTGACGATCAGCTCGTACTCGCTCATGCGGCGTTCTCCGGGACGGCGGGGATCTGCTGGGTGATGCAGTGGACGCCGCCGCCGCCGAGCGCGAGCGTGCGGCCGGGCACGCCGACGACCTCGCGGCCGGGCAGCAGGGCGCGCAGCTTCGTCAGCGCCTCGTCGTCCATGTCGTGGTCGAGCTGCGCCAGCGGCACGACGGCGCCGCCGTTGCAGAGGTAGAAGTTCATGTAGGGGATCGCGACGACGTCGCCGTCATCGCGGCGCGTGCGCGGCAGCAGCGCGAGGTCTATGACGTCGAGCCCGGCGTCGCTCAGCCGCCGTCTGTTCTCGGCGGCGTTGGCCCAGTTGGGGTCGTCGTGCTCCTCGACGGTCTGCAGCAGCACCCTGCCGGGCGCGACGAACGCGGCGACGTTGTCGACGTGGCCGTCGGTGTCGGCGTCCTCGACGAGGCCCTGGCCGAGCCAGACGATCCGCTCGGCGCCGAGCTGCAGGCGCAGCTCCTCCTCGATCTCCGGTCGCTCCAGCAGCGCGTTGCGGTTGGGGTTGAGCAGGCACTGCTCTGTCGTCAGCAAGGTGCCTTCGCCGTCGACGGCGATCGAGCCGCCCTCGAGCACGAGCGGCGAGCCGAAGCGCTCGATCCCGAGGTGGGCGAGCAGCCGCTGCGCGACGGCGGCGTCGTTGTCGTAGGGGGTGAAGGCCTCGCCCCAGGCGTTGAAGCGGGTGTCGATCCCGGCCCGGGCGCCGGCGATCCCGGTCACGACGATGGGGCCGGAGTCGCGCAGCCACGAGTCGTCGAGCGGCAGCTCGACGACCTCGACGTCGCCGGCCGGGACGCGTCTGCGCGCGTCGGCGGCGTGGGCCGGGTCGACGACGAGCGTCACCGGCTCGAAGGCGGCGACGGCGGCGACCGTCTGCACGTGCGCCTCGCGCGCCTCCTCGATCGTCGTTCCCCGCCACGCCTCCTCGCGCGCCGGCCATGCGATCAACGTCCGCTCGTGGGGCGCCCATTCAGCCGGCATCCGCAGCCCGGCGGCGCGCGTGGTCGTGCTCATGAAACGCAGCCTAGCGCTCGCCGCAAGCAGAAGTCAACGCGTTGACAACGCGTTGACACGATAGGCTGGCGCGCGATGGCCGAAGGTGACAGAAGCGCGCCTGCGCGCGGCGGCGGCCGCCGCGCCCGCCTCGACCGCGACGCGATCGTCGCCGTCGCCGAGCGGGTCGTCGCGGCGGAGGGGCTCGACGCGCTCTCCATGCGCCGCATCGGCGCCGAGCTGAACGCCGACCCGACCGCGCTCTACCGCCACTTCCGCAACAAGGAGGAGCTGCTGGTCGAGCTGGCCGCGCGCAGCTTCGCCGAGGCGCCTGCGCTCGATCCCGCCGACGACTGGCGCGTGCGCCTGCGCGCGGAGCTGCGCCACGAGCTGGCGCGCTATCGCGTCCATCCCGAGCTGGCGACGCTGATCGCCCGCCAGCCCGACGACGAGCCGCGGCTCGTGCGCATGAACGACCGCCTGCTGGCGATCCTCGCCGACGCCGGCCTGCCGCCGGCCGATGCCGCCCGCCTCTTCCACGTGATCGAGAACTTCGTCGTCGGCTCCGGCCTCTACGCGACGCTGCTGGAGCACGCGCGCGACCCGCGCGTCGCCGATCGCGCCGCGATGCGCCGCGCCTACGCCGGCCTCGACGAAGAGACGCTGCCGCATGCCGTCGCCGCGGCGCCGCACCTCTTCCCGCCGCAGGAGGAGATCTTCGAGAGCGGTCTCGACCTGCTGGTCGCGGCGATCGAGCGGGCCGCGGTCGCCTAGCGCATCGGCGAGGCGCGCGCCATCACACGTTTCTCCGGACCTTTGTTCGAACGTGCGCGCGCCGAGTCCTCTGGCGTAACAGTGTTAGGGGGTCAAGCGTTTTCGCGCATGACCGATCATTGGAGTATCGAACTCGCGCTCCTTCATCCGACCGCGCGCGCAACGGCCGTCCAGCGCGTTCTGCTCGGCGCCACCGTCGCCGGCCTCATCGCGCTCGTCGCGCACGCCCTGCTGCCGACCGACGGGTATCTGGCGCACCTCTTCTTCGACCACGTGCTCTACCTCGCGCTCGAGCTGGGTGGCGTCGCAGCGGTCGTGGCACGGGCGCTGCTCGTCCCGCAGCGCCGTGTCGC
Source organism: Conexibacter sp. (assembly GCA_035473605.1). Lineage (GTDB taxonomy): Bacteria > Actinomycetota > Thermoleophilia > Solirubrobacterales > Solirubrobacteraceae > Conexibacter. Next base: position 3,961 of record DATIOB010000197.1, on the reverse strand, counting down.
CTGGGGCTTGATCGCGGCCGCCGCCTGCTGCTGGCTGGCCGGCGACGTCGTGTGGACCTTCCACGAGCAGCCGTCTCCGTTCCCGGAGTTCGCCGACGTCTTCTACCTGGCGTGGTATCCGCTCGCGGCCGCCGGGATCGTGCTGCTGTTCGTCAGCCGGCGCCGCGGCGAGGCGGCGCGACTGTGGATCGACGGCCTGATCGGCGGCCTCGCGCTCGCGGCGCTCGCGACCGCGCTGCTGTGGGACGAGCTGATCGCCGCCGACGGCGCCGGGACGACGAAGACCGCCATCGAGCTGGCCTACCCGATCGCCGACCTCGCGCTCGTCGCGCTCGTGCTGACCGCCTTCGCGACACAGGGTTGGAAGCCCAGCCGCGGTTGGCTGCTGCTCGGCCTCGGCGCGGCCGCCGTCTCGGTCGCGGACACCGGCTACCTCGCGCAGATCGCGAGCGGAAGCTACGAGGAGGGCTCGCTGATCTCGGTCCTGTGGCCGGCGGCGCTGCTCTCCTGCGGCTGGGCAGCGTGGCAGCGCTGGCCGCGCCCGGATCCCGAGCAGACGCTCAGACGCGAGCTGTTCCTCTTTCCCGCCTCGTTCGCGCTGCTGGCGCTCGGCGTCACCTTCTACGGCCAGCTGCGCGAGATCCCGCTCGCCGCCTCGCTGCTGGCGCTCGCCGCGATGCTCGTCGCGGTCGGGCGTGCCAGCGCCAACTTCAGAGAGCACATGCAGCTGCTGGCGCAGTCGCGGCACGAGGCGCGCACCGACGGCCTGACCGGTCTCCTCAACCGCCGCGCGCTGATCGACGACCTCGATGCCGCGCTCGCCGACGGCGCCGCCAGCCGGTCGCGCACGCTCGCCTTCTTCGACCTCGACGGCTTCAAGCGCTACAACGACGGCTTCGGCCACGTCGCCGGCGACGTGCTGCTGCGCCGCGTGGCCACGGCGTTGAGCGATGCGGCCGGCGCGCAGGGAACGGCCTATCGCCTCGGCGGCGACGAGTTCTGCGCGCTGCTCGACGGCACGCACGCGCCCGACGGTCCGCTGCTGCGGCGTTGCCGCGAGGCGCTCTCCGAGCACGGCGAGGGCTTCCAGGTGACGACCTCCTCCGGCATCGCGCTGCTGCCGGCCGAGGCCGGCGATCCGGAGCGCGCGCTGGCCGTTGCCGACGAGCGGATGTACGCCGACAAGGAGAGCCGCATGCCCGTCGGCCGCAGACAGGCCGCCGACGTGCTGATGGCGGTCCTGCGCGAGCGCGAGCCGGAGTTGCTCGACCACTGCGACGGGGTGACCGAGCTGGCGCTGGCCGTCGGGCGGCGGCTTGGCCTTGCCGGCGAGCGGCTCGACGAGGTCGCGCGCGCGGCCGAGCTGCACGACATCGGCAAGATCGCGGTGCCGGAGGCGGTCCTGCACAAGCCCGGTCCCCTCGACGACGACGAGTGGCGCCTGATGCGCCAGCACACCGTCATCGGCGACCGGATCCTGTCGGCGTCACCGGCGATGCGGCAGGTCGCGCTGCTGGTGCGCGCCAGCCACGAGCGCTGGGACGGCGGCGGCTATCCCGACGGGCTGGCCGGCGAGGCGATACCGCTGGGGGCGCGGATCGTCGCCGTCTGCGACTCCTACAGCGCGATGACGAGCGATCGCCCGTACCAGGTGCCGCTGCGACACGCGGAGGCGATCGCGGAGCTGCGCCGGTGCGCCGGCGCGCAGTTCGATCCGCGCGTCGTCGACGCCTTCTGCGCCGTCACCTTCACCGCGGTCGCAGGCACCTGCCCGGCCGCGGGCGCCTCGCGCCCGGCCGGCGCGCGTCACGCAGCCTGACGCACGGCTCCGATCTGCGGCGGCGGGAAGCCGGCGGCGGTCAGCGTCGCGCTCCAGGCGTCGGCGTCGACCGGGCCGCTGTGCAGCACGCGCAGCGTGTCGGAGTGCAGCGTCAGCAGCACGTCGCGTACGTCGGGATGGGCGAACAGCGCCCACCGTATCTGCGCGTGGTTGGCGGCTGCGGCGAAGGCGGGGAACTCGAGATCACTTGACTGCACGGCCGGCTCCTTGCGGACAGGGGGCATCGGGGGCGCGAGGCAGTCATGACCTCTGGGGCGCCGATCGTGAGCGCCACCAGTTCTGAACGTAGCAGTCCGCTTGGCGTCGTGTCGCCGGTCAACGGCGCGCAGGTCAGCCCGCCAGCGGTGAGCCGGCGAAGAAGAAGAACCAGATGTTGAACAGCAGCGCGCAGAGGGCGGCGCTGTAGACCGAGATCTGCTCGACGACGAGGAAGGCGGCGTCGCCAGGGCGCTCGCCGCGCAGGCTGCGCAGCCACGGCGCCGAGGTGCGGGGGCCGTCGGCGTGGCCGGCGGCCCGCTCGTAGGCGGCGTTGATCCGCGCCAGCAGCCAGACGAGCAGGCCGGCGAACGTCGCCAGCGCGATCAGGACGACCACCACCGAGCCCATGTTCAGCCGCGTGCTGCCCGCCGTCTGCGAGCCGACCCACAGCGCCAGCAGGGGCGCACCGGTCCAGATGTTGACGGAGACGACGACGGCCGCGAGCGCCAGCGCGAGCCGCCGCAGGCGGTGGGGATGCTGGTCGACCGGCGCGAGGTCGGACATGGGACGATCGTACCCCAGGCACCGCTATCCGGTTGATCGATCGCTCGTTCGCGCCGCTCCGTAGTCTCCCTGTCGGGATCACGCGCTTGCACCGATGGCGCGCGGGCGGCCCGGGCCTAGGCTGCGACGCATGCTCAAATGGCCGACCTCCTCCAGCCGGCGCGTCGTGATCGCGGGCGGCGGCGTCGCCGCGGTCGAGACGCTGCTGGCGCTGCGCGCGCTGCCGCGCGGCGCGACCTTCGACGTGACCGTGATCGCCCCCGGCGACGAGCTGGTCTACAAACCGCTCGCGGTGACCGAGCCGTTCGGGCACGCCCACGAGCGGCGCTACCGGCTCGACGCGATCTGCCACGACCTCGACGCGACGCTGGTGCGCGGGTGGCTGCGCGGGGTCGACGGTCGCCGCCGCGTGGCGCAGACCTCCGACGGCCGCGCGCTGCCCTACGACGCGCTCGTCGTCGCGACCGGCGCGAGCTCGCACGAGGCGCTGCCGGGCGCCGTCACCTTCTTCGGCGGCGGCGAGAGCGACGACTTCTCCTGGATCGTGCGCGAGCTGGAGACGGGCATCACGCGCTCGATCGCGTTCGTCGTGCCGACCGGCGGCTGCTGGCCGCTGCCGCTCTACGAGCTGGCGCTGATGACCGCCGAGCGGGCCGCCGAGGTCGCCGCCGTCGACCTCTCGCTCACGCTCGTCACGCCCGAGGAGGAGCCGCTGGCCGCCTTCCACGGCGCCGGCAGCGCCGCCGTCGGGCAGCTGCTCGCCGCCGCCCGCGTCGCCTTCGCGGGCGCGACCCGCGCGCACGACTACGACGGCCGCACGCTCGCGCTCTCGTCGCTGGAGACGGAGGATGACCGCCGCATCGCGATCGACCGCGTCGTCGCGCTGCCGGCGCTGCGCGGGCCGGCGATCGAGGGGCTGCCGCTCGACCGCAGCGGCTTCGTGCGCGTCGACAATCACTGCGCCGTGCGCGGCCTCGACGACGTCTACGCGATCGGCGACGCGACGACCTTCCCGCTCAAGCAGGGCGGCGTCGCGACGCAGCAGGCCGACGCGGTCGCGGCGGCGATCGGCGGCCGCTCCGCCGAGCTGCGCCCGCACCTGCGCGCGATGCTGCTGACCGGCGGCGAGCCGCTCTACCTCTCCGCCACGGTCGTCGGCGGCGTCGGCGTCTCCTCGAGCGTCTCGCACAGCTGCCCGTGGTGGCCGCCGCACAAGATCGCCGCCCGCCACCTCGCGCCCTACCTCGCCGACCGCCAGGCGGCGGCGGTCGCGTAGGGGCGCCGCTACTCCATCGCGCGCGCCGCTGCCGTGAAGCGCTCGCCGAAGCGCGCGAGCCGCTCGCGCAGCTCGGGCGGGCC
>DATIOB010000196.1:0-4095 GCA_035473605.1 Conexibacter sp. | reverse complement strand
GCTCCTCGACCGACTCGGTGCCGCGAGCGCGGAAGAACTCGACCAGCCGCTGCACCAGCTCCTCGGGCGCGCTCGCGCCGGAGGTGATGCCGACGACGCGCTTGCCCTCGAGCCACGCCTCGTCGACCTGGCCCTCGTGGTCGATCAGGTGCGAGTCGGTCCCGAGGTCGCGGGTGACGTCGACCAGGCGGCGCGAGTTGGAGGAGTTCTGCGAGCCGATCACGAGCACGAGGTCGCACGCTCTCGCGAGCTGCTTGACCGCGAGCTGGCGGTTGGTCGTCGCGTAACAGATGTCGTCGGTGCGGGGACCGGTGATCGTGGGGAACTTCTCGCGCAGGCGGGCGATGATCGAGCGCGTCTCGTCGACCGACAGCGTCGTCTGCGAGATGTAGGCGATCCGCTCGGAGTCGATCTCGAGCGTGTCGACGTCGGCCTCGGTCTCGACGAGCACGATGTGGTCGGGCGCCTCGCCCATCGTCCCCTCGACCTCTTCGTGGCCGGCGTGGCCGATCAGCACGATCGTGTAGTCGTCAGCGGCGAATCTGACCGCCTCGCGGTGGACCTTCGTGACCAGCGGGCAGGTCGCGTCGATCGTCACGAGGCCGCGTCTGGCGGAGTTCTCGTGGACGCTCGGGGCGACGCCGTGGGCGGAGAAGACGACCGTCGAGCCCTCGGGGATCTCGCTCTCGTCGTCGACGAAGATCGCGCCGCGCGAGCGCAGCTGCTCGACGACGTGCTTGTTGTGCACGATCTCCTTGCGGACGTACACGGGGGCGCCGTGGAAGTCGAGCGCGCGCTCGACCGTCTGCACGGCGCGGTCGACGCCGGCGCAGTAGCCGCGGGGCGACGCGAGGAGAAGCTTCTCGGGAGCGGAACGCATCAGACTCGACACAGTGTAGGCGACCCTCTACGGTCTTCACGTGCCGGAGATGGTCCGAAACGAATCCGGGGGGCTCTCCCCCAAGCAGGAGAAGTCCTCCACGAACAAGTTCGTGGAGCTCGTCGGCATCGTCATCTTCGCGCTCCTGCTCGCGTTCCTGATCCAGCTCTTCCTCGTGAAGACCTACAGGATCCCGAGCGGCTCGATGGAGCCGACGCTCGACATCGGGCAGCGCGTGCTCGTCAACCGCATCGGGATGAACTTCGGCGATCCGAAGGTCGGCGACATCGTCGTCTTCCACCCGCCGGCCGGCGCCGACGTGCAGCCGGCCCGCTGCGGCGCGCCCGACGAGGGCGGCAGCAGCGCGAGACCGTGCTCGGTCGCCACGCCGCAGGAGTCCGACCAGACCTTCATCAAGCGTGTCGTCGGGACCGGCGGCGACACGATCGCGATCCGCGACGGCCGCGTGATCCGCAACGGCAGACCGACGAGAGAGCCGTTCATCAACGAGTGCGGCGACGGCTTCGGCTGCTCCTTCCCCGGCACGATCACCGTGCCGGACGGCAGCTTCTACATGATGGGCGACAACCGCGGCGCCTCCGACGACAGCCGCTACTGGGGGCCGGTCCCGAAGGACCAGCTGATCGGCACCGCGTTCGCGACCTACTGGCCGCCGGACCGCATCGGCATCTTCTGACGCAGCAGCTCGACGAGCGCCTCGCCGGTCGCGTCGAGGCTGCGCACGTCGATCTGGTCGAGTCTGTCGCACGCTCTGTGGAAGCAGCGGTAGTCGAAGTCGATCAGGTCGATCGCCGGCACTCCCGCTCTCGCGAACGGCGTGTGGTCGTCGTAGATCTCGCCGACCTCGCCGTCGGGGAAGACACGTGCGACGCCGGCGCGCGCGGCGGCCGCGCGCAGCCGCTCCCACAGCGCCTCGTCCGAGCCGCCCTCGCGCTTGAGCTCCAGGTCGGGCTGGCCGACGAAGTCGACGACGATCGCGGCCGCGAGGTCGTCGGCGTGGGCACGCGCGTACGCCTTGCTGCCGCGCAGGCCGGTCGCGTAGAAGTCGGCCTCGTCGTCGGGCGACTCCTCCCCGTCGAACAGCACGAAGCGCAGCTCCGGGGCGCCGGCCGGGCGTCTGGCCGCGCGCAGCGCACGCGCCAGCTCCAGCACGACCGCCGTGCCGCCGGCGCCGTCGTTGGCACCGACGAAGCCGGGGGCGCCGTCGACCACCTTCGTGTCGTAGTGCGCGCCGATCACGATCGCCGGCCTGCTGCCGGGCAGCGTGCCGACGACGTTGCGCAGCCCGCCCGGGAGCGTCTCGAAGCGGCCGTTGGGGAGTCGCGACTTCAGCCACTCGGCCAATCTGCGTGACGCCGCCGAGCCGGCAGGGCGCGCGCCGCGTCTGACCTGCGCCGCGACGTCGGCATAGGCGCGGTCGCCGTCGAAGCGGTCGACGCGCGCCGCCGGGGTCGAGCGCGCACCCGCGTCACCACCCCCCTTGAGGATGATCGCCACGCCGATCCCGATCGCTCCGCAGAGGAAGACCGGAAGCAGCGCCCAAGCCAGTCCACGCGTCGCCATGCCCGACAGCTTGGCACGCGCTGTCGAAGGCGGCGTTCGCGAGATCGGCGCCAGCCGATCTCGCTATGTAATCGGCGCCAGCCGATTACACACGTTCGCGCAGGAGGAGTTCCGGCTATACGCTTGAAAATCCGGATCACTGACCAGCTTGCTGTGGAGGCATTGACGCGTGGCGCAGGAACACCTCGATCGACTGACCGCCGTGGATGCGTCGTTCCTCCATCAGGAGGACGCGGCGTCACACATGCACATCGGCGCCGTCACGATCTTCGAGGGCCCGCCGCCGCCGTTCGCGGCCGTGCTCGAGCACATCCGCAGCCGGCTCCAGTTCGTCCCCCGATACCGGCAGAAGCTCGCCTACCCGCCGCTCGACACCGGGCGCCCGCTGTGGGTCGACGATCCGACCTTCAACCTCGAGTACCACGTCCGCCACAGCGCGCTGCCGCACCCCGGCAGCGAGCAGCAGCTCTACCGGCTGGCGGCGCGGATCGGCTCGCAGCAGCTCGACCGCTCCAAGCCGCTGTGGGAGTGCTGGTTCGTCGAAGGGCTCGAAGGCAACCGCTTCGCGCTCATCTTCAAGACCCATCACGCGCTCGTCGACGGCGTCTCCGGCGTCGACCTGGCGACGGTCCTGTTCGACCTCCAGCCGGTCCCGCCGAGACTCGACGCCGAGCTCGAGCCGTGGGCGCCGCGACCTGAGCCGACCAGCGCCGAGCTGGTCGCGGCCGGTGTCGCCGGCCTCGCGAAGACGGCCTTGGACATAGCCTCCAAGGCGGTCGGCGCCGCGACCAACCCGACCGGCGCCGTCGACGCGCTGCGCGAGGCCGCGGAGGGGATCGGCGAGATCGTCTGGGCCGGGCTCAACCCCGCGCCCGAGACGCCGCTCAACGTGCCGATCGGCCCGCACCGCCGTTACGCGATCGTGCGCAACCAGCTCGAGGACTTCCGCTACGTCAAGGGCGTCTTCGGCGGCACCGTCAACGACGTCGTGCTGGCGCTGATCTCCGGCGCGCTCGGCAGATGGCTGCGCTCGCGCGGGATGCGGACCGAGGGGCTGGAGCTGCGCGCGCTGGTGCCCGTCTCGATCCGCGCCGAGGGACAGAGAAACCAGCTCGGCAACCAGATCGTGCTGATGCGCGGGCCGCTGCCCGTCTACATCAAGGACCCGGTCGCACGGCTGCGCTTCGTCAAGGAGGCGATGGACGGGCTGAAGGAGTCCAAGCAGGCGGTCGGCGCGAAGGTGCTCGCCGACGTCCAGCAGCTGGCGCCGCCGACGGTGCTCGCGCAGGCGTCGCGGATCCAGTTCTCGACCCGCCTCTTCAACCTGCTGACGACCAACGTGCCGGGGCCGCAGTTCCCGCTCTACGTGCTCGGCCGCGAGCTGCAGGACCTCTTCCCCGTCGCCTTCCTGCCGAAGAACCACAGCCTCGCGATCGCGATCATGTCGTACAACGGCAGAGTCAACTTCGGGCTGCTCGGCGACTACGACGCGCTGCCCGACATCGACGTGCTCGCCGACGGCATAGCCGACGGGCTGGCCGAGCTGAAGCGCGCCGCGAGAGCGAAGGAGGCGCGCGCCGCCGGAGCGCGCGCGGCCGTCGGCGCGGCGACGAGAGCGCCGCCTGCGCCTG
>DATIOB010000195.1:0-3395 GCA_035473605.1 Conexibacter sp. | reverse complement strand
CCGGCAGCGTCGTCAGCGGCACGGTTGATGCGGAAACCGCTCGACAGACGCTCCATCGACTTCGCCAGCTTGCCGCTGGTGTGCTCGAGGTTACGGTGAGCGTTGAACGCCTCGACGTTCGTGTTGATACGCAGGGACATGTTGCATCTCCTTGATGTCGTCCCGGGCGACTCCATGTCGCCCTCTTGCTCCGTTCATCGGCCGTCCGCCGGAAGGCTTTAGCGGTGAGGTGCCGAATCGGACGATTGGCACCTGAACGCTCGTGTTCGCCTGCGTCAGGCGGTGACGTCGACGTGCATGCGCCCGTCGGCGCCCCTGCGCGGGGGCCGCTGCGGACGCTGCTGCTGCGCCGCTTCCTCCTGTGGTGCGCGGCGCTCCTCCGGCGCTCTCACGCCGCTCTCCTCTTCCTCGCGCTCACGCCGGCGCTGCTCGCCGTCCTGCTCCTCGATCCGCGGCAGCTCGACATGCGGGACGGGGAAGATGTTCGGGTTGCGCGGGACGATCGGGTTGATCGGCTCGGTCATCGTGGCGGCCTACGCCTCGGCGGGCTGCTCGCCCGCCGCCGGCGGCGGGGGCGGAGCGGCGGCCCGGCGGGCGGCCTCCTCCTCCTCGCGCTGCTCGCGCACGACCTTCAGCTCGGTCACGACGAGGTGACGCCAGACCGCGACCGCGACCGCCCACACGACGAGGTAGGCGACGATGCCGCCGGCGAGCGCCCGCAGCACCAGATCCTCGACGGGCACGTCGGCCCGCCACGAGATCAGCGCGACGAGACCGAAGCCGAGCAGCCCGGCCCAGCCCTTCGCCTGCTTGACCTGCGCGCCGGCTCTGGGGTGGTTGGAGACGCTCGGGAGCGACGGGCCGCCGCCGCGCTTGCGACCACGGCGGCCCTTCTCGGCCGTGCCGGCCGCTGCCCCTCTCGCGCCAGCGCGGGCCGGCGGGCGCTGCCTGCCGCGCGTCTTGGTCGCTGCCATCGTTCACGTCCTCCCGGTCACAGCTCGCTGTCGCGCGTCATTCTGCGCGCGATCCGCTCGCGTTCGAAGATGAAGGCGACCAGGCGGCGGCGGCTCTCGTCCGTCAGCTGCTCGATCGCGATGCCGCGGTGGCCCTCGTCGCTGGCCCGCGCGATTCTGCCGATCCCCTCGATCGGCGGCTCACCCTCGGTCACGCGCACGAGGAAGCGCACGCGCGCGTCGATCTCGAAGGTGTCGGGGCCGGAGGCGAGGATCCCGTTGCCGCTGACGTTGACCGTCAGCGTGTCTATCCACGGACCGTCCTCCTCGCCCTCCTCGCCGAGCGGGCAGAGCGCCATCGGCCGGACCGCTCTGACGCGCACGAAGTCGCGCCGCTGCACGACCTCGACGGCGCCGGCCAGTCTCAATATCACGACGTCGTAGGCCTTCACGTTGCCATGGCCCTCGATCCGCACGAGCCCGCGCGGACCGGCGAACTCGATCGCCATCTCGGCGACCTCGCCGAGCTGCAGCGGGTCGCGCGCGTCGAGCATCAGCACGAGCACGATCTCGTCCTCCGCGATGCGCGTCACGCGCGCCGCGAAGCGCTCACGGTCGGGCAGGAGCAGGTCGACGTCCTGGCGCACCGCGGGAAGGTGCGCCACGAGCGAGGGCCCGTTGCCTCTGCCGTTGCGCTTGCGCAGCGGGCTCATCCCAGCAGGCGCTCCGCGAGCTCGGCGGGGTCGGCCGGCGCGAACGAGCCGGGCAGCTCGAGGCCGCCGTTGACGTAGGCGAGCGGCAGGCGGGTCGCGCAGGCCAGCTCGACGACCGCGCCGATGTGGTCAGTCGCGTCGCTGTGCGTCATCGCGATGCCGGTCGGCTCCAGCGGCGCGAGCCGCTCGACCAGCTCCTGTGCGACGGCGGCGCTGAGCGTCGCCGGCACGGTCAGCTGGATCTCGTCGAGCTCCAGCCGCTGCAACTCGGCGGCGAGCTGGGCGACGCCGGCGGCGTCGCCGGGCGAGACGGCCGGCGTGTCGAGCACGACGACGGCCTCGCCGCGCAGCGCGGCGATCCGCTGGGCGGCCAGCTCGGCGGTCGCGACCGCCTCGACGTTGACGTCGTGCGGCTTCAGCAGCGCCATCAGCTCGGCGCCGCCGTCGACGGGCGCGAGCGTGAGGACGGCGACGGGGACCGTGCTGCCGGCCGCGTAGGCGGCGGCGAGACCGGCGGTGCAGCGCGTCTTGCCGCCGCCGCCGGCGCCGACGAAGGCGACCGCGCGGCCGCCGATGCGCGGCAGCGGCGGCGCCGGGATGCGCCTCGCGAGCGCGGTCTTGACGGCCGCTCTGACGTCGCCGCCGGGGGTGAACGGAAGCACGTGCGCGGTCGCGTCGACGAGCAGCTCACGGGCCGCGGCCGGTGCGACGCCGCGGCCGGAGAGCGTGCTCGAGACCGCGATCGCCTGCGGCGTCTCGACGGCGTGACGCGGTCTCGTCGGCGTCGCGCGGCGGCGGCCGAAGAGGCTGCGGCGCGGCGCTCTGACGGGCTGCTGCGGGACGACGCGCGGAGCGGCGGGCGCCGCGAGCGCGGGCGCACCGGTCTGCGCGGCGGCGCGCGGGGCCGGATCGAAGCGGCGCACCTCGGCCGCTCTGCGCGCCGCCTCGCTGGCGGTCATGTTGGCCGCGATCGCGGCGGCGAGGTCGAGCGCGCGGGTCGTCTGCGGGCCGACGCCGCTCTCGGGCAGCTCCGGGCCGTCGTGCGACTCCGGGCCGACGGGCGCCGGCGGCTGCTCGACCGGCGCGACGGCGACGGGCGCTCTCGCCGGCTTCGCCGCTCTGGCGGGCGCGGCGGCTCTGGCGGCGGGCGCGGCGGCTCTCGCCGGCGCCGCTCTGGCGGCGGGGGCGGCTCTCGCGGCCGGGGCCGCTCTGGCGGCTCTCGCCGCAGCTCTCGCGGCTCTGCGCTTCGCAGCTCTTCTCGTCGCCTTCGCGGCACGCGCGGGGGCGGGGGCCGCGGGCGCGGGCCCAGCGACGACCGGCTCGGCAGCCGGCGCAGGGGCAGCGGTGTGCGCGGCCGGCGCGGGCGCATCGACCTCAGGGGCCGGCGCCGGCGCGACGACGGCCTCGGGCGCGACCGGCTGCGGCGCCGGAGCGGGTGCGGCGGGGACCGGCGGCGCGTAGCGCGCGCTCGGCTCCTCGACCGGCGCCGGGGCAGCGGGCTCGGACGCGACTCTCGCGACGACCGGCTCGGCATGCTCCTCGGCGGCCGCGAGCTGCTGCGCGAAGCTCGCGCTGTGCTCGCGCAGGATCTCCGCGGGCGTGCGCGAGTCGCCCGGCTTGGCGCCGGTCGCCTGCGCCAGCAGCTCGGCGGCGCTCAGCTTCGGCTTCGGGCGCGAGCCCGGCACGCGCGCGGGCGCTGCCGGCGCGACAGCGGCGGGAGCGGGAGCTG
>DATIOB010000194.1:0-2476 GCA_035473605.1 Conexibacter sp. | reverse complement strand
CCGTGACCGCCGTGCTCGACCGGCCAGGTCAGCCCCGTCCAGCCGCCGTCGGAGAGGCGCTGCTGCCACAGGCGCGACCACTCCTCGCGCTGCTCTTGGTCGAGCCCCTCCTGCTCGGGCACGTCGGTCAGGTTCGCGTCGAGCCAGGCCGCCGCGCGCGCGCGGAACTCGGCCTCCTCGGGGGTGTCGTCGAAATCCACGCGTCTCTCCTGCGCGTCAGGTGTGGACGGGTGACCGCTCGGCGGTCAGCCGCTGCTTGTAGAGCTTGCCGTTGGGGTCGCGCGGGAGCCTGTCGCGCAGGTGGATCTGCCGCGGGCGCTTGTGGCGCGCCAGCCGCTCGGCGCAGAAGGCCGCCAGCTCGCGCTGCAGCTGCTCCGCCGCGGGGGCGGTCGGCGCCGGCTGGATCCATGCCTCCGGCACCTCGCCGAGGTCGCCGTCGGGGACCCCGGCGACGCCGGCGTCGAGCACCCAGCGGTGCTCCAGCAGCGCCGCCTCGATCTCGGCCGGGTAGGTGTTGACGCCGCCGACGATGATCATGTCGCTGACGCGGCCGGTGAGGAAGAGGAAGCCGTCGTCGTCGACGTAGCCGCGGTCGCCGACGGTCAGCAGCCGGCCGGCGCGCACGCCGTCGGTCTTGGCGGGGTCGTTGTGGTACTCCATCCGATCCTCGCCCTGGCGCATGTAGACGATCCCCTCGGTGCCGGCGGGGACCTCCTCGCCGCGCTCGTCGAGGATCTTCAGCTCCGAGATCGACATCGGCAGGCCGACGGTGCCGGGTCGCTCCAGCCACTGCTGCGGCGTGGCGACCGTCGAGCCGACCTCGGTCGAGCCGTAGTACTCGTAGACGATCGGGCCGAGCCAGTCGATCATCGCGCGCTTGTCGGCCGGCGGGCAGGGCGCGGCGCCGTGCAGCACATAGCGCAGCGAGGAGGTGTCGAAGCCGGCGCGCGTCTCGGCGTCGAGCGCGAGCAGGCGGTGGAACTGCGTCGGCACCATGTGCGTGCCGGTGACGCGCTCGCGCTCGACCGTCTCGAGGAACAGCTCCGGCGTCCACCCCTCCATCAGCACGACCGAGCCGCCGAGGTGGAGCGCGCCGGAGGCCGGCGTGATGTTGGCGGTGTGGTACATCGGCGAGGCGACGCACCAGCGCTCGAAGTCCCTGCCGATCCCGAGCGCGTCGAAGAGCCACTCGTAGACGTGCGCGCCGGCGTCGGCGTCCTGGCCGCTGAGCGGCCGCTTGACGCCCTTCGGGCGGCCGGTCGTGCCGGAGGTGTACTGCATCAGCGAGCCGGCGGCGGTGCTCTGCGGGCGCGTCGCGGGCTGGCCGTCGGTCAGCTCGGCGAGGTCGCGCAGGCCGTGGCCGCCGTGCTCGGCGAAGGCGATCGCGGGGTCCTCGACCGCCTCGCGCACGACGTCGGCGACGCGCGCGGAGCAGAGCACGGCGGCGGCGCCCGAGTCCTCGACGATGTAGCGGATCTCGGCCGCGGTCAGGTGGTAGTTGACCGGCACGAGGTAGAGCCCCGACTGCATCGCGGCGAGGTAGAGCGACAGCATCGGGATGCCGTTCGTCATCACGCACGCGACGGTGTCGCCGACGCGCAGGCCGGCGACCTCGCGCAGGCCGTGCGTGAGGCGGTTGACATCCGCGTCCAGCTCGCCGTAGGTGCGCGTGCGACCGCGGGCGTCGACGACGGCCGGGCGGTCCGGCTCGGCCTGCGCCCATGCCCAGAAGCCCATGCGCTGCTCGCTCATGCTGCTCTCTCCATTCCTGGCTCCTCCACCTCCCGAACGGTCCCGATCACTTGATTCCGACCATTCGGTATGTTGTGAATATAGCGATGACCACTGCCTCCGTCCACCGCGCCGCCTTCCATGCCCGCGAGGTCGGCGCGCCCGAAATGGTGTGCGACGGGATCTGGGCGGTGCCGCTGCCGCTCGCCGGCAGCCCGGTGCTGTCGGTCTTCGTCCACCTGCTGCGCCACGACGACGGCGTCGTGCTCGTCGACGCCGGCTATGCCGACGAGCCGAGCTGGGATGCGCTGCTGGCCGGGCTCGCCGCCGCCGGCCACCGGATCGACGACGTCACCCACCTCGTGCTGACGCACAACCACCCCGACCACATCGGCCTCGCCGCGCGCGTGCGCGAGGCGTCAGGGGCGCCGATCGCGATCCACCCGCTCGACGCCTTCCAGCTCCAGCGGCCGCTGCGCGGCAGCTTCTTCGATCAGCTCGAACGAGAGCTGACGCTCGCCGGTCTGCCGCCGGAGGTGCTGGAGGAGATGGTCGCCTCCTCGCGCACGCTCGCCGCCCACAGCGACGACCTGCTCGTCGACGGCTTCCTCGCGGAGGGCGAGACGCTGCGGCTCGGCGGGCTGGAGCTGGAGGTCCTCTGGACGCCCGGCCACGCGCGCGGCCACGTCTCGCTGCTGGAACGCCGCCGGCGGCTGCTGATCGGCGGCGACGTGCTGCTGCCCGA
>DATIOB010000193.1:0-2865 GCA_035473605.1 Conexibacter sp. | reverse complement strand
CCGATCACGTTTGCCAGGGGAATGCGATACCGCGACATGAGCCATGCGGTGAGCGCAAGCGACGAGCGCATCTGCGCGCGGTTCGCGAGAACCTGCGCGTCGGACACGCCGACGTGCTCGATGCCGATCGCGGCCCAGTTGAGCCCGACCGTGTGGCGGCAGAGGAAGGTGATCGGCGCCAGCTGGACGATCCGCCCGCTGCGCGCGATCACGAACTGCGCGCAGGTCCCAGGCCGCTCGCCCAGCTCGGCGTCGGGCACGTTCGGCACGAAGATGTCGCGCGTCGCGTCGACCGAGCCGGTCTGCGTCCAGTGCTCGACGATCGCGTGCGGCTGGACGGTCGTCGTGGCGCTGCCGTAGTGGCGCCGCGCGTAGGCGGCGGTGTCGGCGCGCCGCTGCGCGGTCAGCGGGATGAACCGTCTCGTGATCGCCGGTCTGGGGACGGCGGCGGCCGGCTCGGTCGCGCGCGCGACCTGCGCGGGCGGAGCGGCCACGGGCGGAGGGGCGAGCGCGGCGAGCGCGAGCAGCAGTGCGAGCATCTGGTTCGCCGTCGCGGGCTCAGCGGCCGCGCGCGTGCGCCTCGCCGCCGCCGCTGCCGGAGGCGGCGACCCAGGCACCGAGGCCGAGGTAGAGCGCGCCGCTCACCTGCGTCTGCCGGCGCAGCAACGCCGGACGGCGACGCAGCCAGCGCCCGAGCGCGCCGGAGCCGATCGCGTAGGTCGCGTCCGAGAGGAAGCCGACGACGACGAAGACGGCGCCGAGCACGACGATCTGCGCCCACGCGGGGCCGTGTCCGCTGTGCACGAACTGCGGGAAGAGCGCGAGGAAGAAGAGCGCGACCTTCGGGTTCGACAGCTCGACGACGACGCCCTGCCGGTAGGAGCGCCCCAGCCGCTGCTCGGCAGGTGCGCCGCCCGCGGCGGGCGACGCCGCCGGTTCGGGGCCGCGCGTGCGGATCGCGCGCACGCCGAGCAGCACGAGGTAGGCCGCGCCGAGGTAGTGCAGCACGGCGAAGACGGTCTGCGAGGAGGCGAGCAGCGCCGACAGCCCGACCGCCGTGGCGACGACGTAGACCGACGCCCCGGTCGCGCAGCCGGCGGCCCCCGCGAGCGCCGGTCGCGCGCCGACGCCGATCCCACGCGCCAGCACGAACAGGTTGCTCGGACCGGGCAGCGCGGCGAAGCCCAGCGCGACCACCGCGAACAGCAGCAGGGTTGCGGGCGTCGGCATCAGCCGAGCCTAGCGCGACGGCGCCCGCGGCAGGCCGGCGAGCACCTCCTCCCACGCATTCGGGCCGGGCCGCTGCAGCGGCCCGGCCCGGTGTTGCGTGTTGCGTGTCGCCGTGTGGTGCCGCTCAGGCGGCGGGCTCGTCGCCCGCGCCGGAGTCGTCGCGCTCCTCGCCGGCCGGGTCCCCTTCCGGGTCGCCGTCGGCGAGCAGGCGATAGAGGTCCCGGCGGGCGTTCACGAGGATCCGCTGCGCTTCTCTGCGCTGCGCCTCGCTGCCCGTCTGGAGCACCTGCATCATCGCCATCCCGACCTCGCGGCCGGTGTGCATCAGCGCCCAGGCGTCGTCCGAGACGCCGCCGGCCATCTGCTCCCACGGAGCGGGCTGGTCGTCGCCGCGATCGCCGACGAAGGCGCGACCGTCGTCGGTCAGCTCGTACAGCTTGCGGCCATCCGACTCGCTGGAGCGGATCAGCCCCTCGTCCTCGAGCTGCTGCAGCGCCGGGTAGACCGAGCCGGGGCTCGGCCGCCAGGCGCCGCCGGAGCGCTCTTCGAGCGCCTGCATGATCTGGTAGCCGTTGCGCGGCTCCTCGGCCAGCAGCAGCAGCGCCGCGGTGCGGACGTCGCCGCGCCGTGCGCGACCGCCGCGCCGGCCACCGCCGCCGGGCCCGAACGGGAAGCCGCCGCCCGGGCCGCCGGGCCCGAACGGGAAGCCGCCGCGACCCCAGCCGCCGCGACCGAAGTCGCCGCGCCCCGGGCCGCCGCCGCGACCGTGTTCGCCGTGGCCGGGACCGCCGCCGTGGCGACCGCCTCCGGACATGGCACGCCAGAACTCTGCGATGTCGAAGCCGCCTCGATGGCAGGAGCCGGAGCGTCCCGCATCAGCGGCGAAGTTGGCTGCATATCGCATGCCGTTCTCCTGTCGTTGACTGTTCTTGATGCGTCAAAGATATATCGGAACAGTCGATTCGTCAAGTCGGCCGACGCGCCCCGTTCGACGGCAGCGCAACTCCGGCCGCTCTCGCGGCGTTGTGAACCGTGATGGGATCGCAGCCACCGCCGCACGATCAGCCGCCGCACGACCCGACGCCCAAGCCCGATCCGGATGCCGCCCTCAGGGCAGCCGAGCTGCAGCGCGAGATGAGCCGGGCGCCGATCGGCTCCAAGCAGCGCCGCTTCCTGCGGCGGGCCGCCGAGCGGGCGCGCAAGCGCGCGCAGGCCGAGCAGCGCGGCGAGCGGTGACACCGCCCCAGAACGCACGAGCGCCCCGGCGCGTTGCCGCAACGGGGCGCTCGATGCCCCCTGCCGCCGGGGGGTGCCGGCATACGGGGAATCCCAGGCAGGTCGTCGCCGACGGTCGTGCACGCATGAGGGGGAATCAGCGCGCAGGCCGGCCACGCCGCTGCCCGAGGCGAGGCGGACTA
The DNA here is from genome assembly GCA_035473605.1 of Conexibacter sp. Classification (GTDB taxonomy): domain Bacteria; phylum Actinomycetota; class Thermoleophilia; order Solirubrobacterales; family Solirubrobacteraceae; genus Conexibacter. Next base: position 217 of record DATIOB010000193.1, on the reverse strand, counting down.
TACCCAAGAAAACCGTCTACAGGTGGAGATTTACCACCGCTAGATGGTGGTTCACCACCCCTAGAGGGTGGTGTCGGGCCCGTCGGTGAAGCAGTTTTCACCGTTCAATGCGCGACCCCTCCGTCCACCTCGCGGCGTTCGCCAGAACGCTCAGGCGCCTGCGCCGCGAGCGCGACCTGTCGCAGGAGGCGCTCGCCCACCGCTCGAACGTCAGCGC
>DATIOB010000192.1:0-8638 GCA_035473605.1 Conexibacter sp. | reverse complement strand
CGATCTGCACGAGAGTGCCGCAGCCGGAGCTGCGCGGCTCGCTGACGAGGAGAAAGCCGACCGCGCTGCTCTCCGCCGCGCTGACCTGGACGGCGACCGTCGAGACCAACTGCGGCAGCTTCGTGATCACGCTCGACGTCGCCGACTCGCCGAAGACGACCGGCTCCTTCGCGACGCTCGCGCGCGCCGGCTTCTACGACGACCTGCCGTTCCACCGGATCGCCAGAGACTTCGTGATCCAGGGCGGCGACCCGACCGGCGGCGGCGCCGGCGGCCCCGGCTACACGATCACCGAGCCGCCCCCCAGAAACACGAGATACGTGAGAGGCGTCGTCGCGATGGCGAAGACCGCGACCGACCCCGACGGCGCCTCCGGCAGCCAGTTCTTCATCGTCACCGGCGAGGACGCCACGCTGCCGCCGCAGTACGCGGTGCTCGGCGAGGTCAGCTCCGGCATGGACGTCGTCGAACGCATCAACGATCGCCCGCTCGAATCGTCGGACCCGCAGGGCTCACCGCCCGTCGATCCGGTCGTGATCGAGAGCATCACGATCGCGCACGACTGAGGCGCGCCCGGACCTCGCGCCCCTACCGCTTCGCCGTCGCCTTCAGGATTCTGGAGGTGACGTTGCCCTGGGCGTCGGTGGCGAGGATCGCGACCTCGAATTTGAGTGTGCGCAGCTTCAGGCGCTCCAGCCAGACGACGGTGTTGCGGGGGACCTTCACGCGCAGGGTCGTGGCGCGATTGGCCTTGACGGTCGCGTTGGAGAGACGGGCGATCGCAACGACGCCCCGGCGCTGTCTGGTCAGTCTCAGCTTGCGCGCGGTCGGGGCGGCGAGCGTGATCGTCGCGATCACCTTCACGCGCTTGTCGGCGCGCAGCTTCAGCGGCAGGCCGCTGCGGCCCAGCAGGGTCGCGAGGCTGCGCTTCTTCGGCAGCACGACCGCGGCCTGCTTCAGCGTCGGCCGGTCGTCGCCGGCGCTCGGCGGCGGCGTCTCCTCCCCGCCTCTCGGCGCCGGGTCGGACGGCGGCGTCTGCTGCGGCGGCCCTCTCGGGGTCGCGTCCGGCGGCGTCGGCGGATCCGGGTCGACCGGCGGGTCGGGATCTCTTCTCGGCGGATCGGGATCCGGATCGTCCGGCGGGTCGGGCGGATCGGGCGGGTCGACCGCTCTCGTCGCGGTACCGAAGACGGCCAGCTCGGCCATGTCCATGAAGTAGGTGCCGCTGCTGCCGCCGCCCTGCGCGCTCAGCATCGTCAGACGCACCCAGCGCACGCCGGCGGTCGTGCCGGCGTTCGGCGTCAGCTCGTTCAGTCTGTGGTTGTGCGCGCGGCCGAAGGTCGCGGCGAGCGCGTTTCTCCACGTCGTGCCGTCGGCCGAGGTCTCGATCTGGAAGCCGGCCAGCGAGGCGCTGTCGTCGTCGCCGCAGATCGCGCCGGGGTCGATCGCGAATCTGCTGACGTCGACCGCCGACGGCAGTCTCAGCAGCAGTCTGCGCGCGCCTCTCGCGACTCTCGGCAGGCCGTACTGCTCGTGCAGCGAGCCGTCGTAGCCGGGCTGGTAGCTGCCCCAGCCGTAGGCGCTGGTGCCGTCGAGCGCGTGGATCGGGCCGCACTGCATCGCGCTCAGGTCGGGACCGGTCGCGCTGTCGATCGTCGCGCCGCCGGAGGTCAGCGCCCAGTTGCGCCGCAGCGCCAGGTCGACGACCGTCGAGCCGTCCGCCGCGATCGGCGGCGGGTCGACCGTCGTGCGCCCGTAGCCGTTGCGCTCGGCGATCAGGCGCGGGTAGTCGGCGCCGGCCCACGCGGTCGGGATCTCGTAGTGGCCGGCGGCGTCGGTCTCGTCGCTCGGCCCGCCCGGTCCCGGCAGGCGCACGGTCGCGCCGGCAAGCGGCAGGCCGGTGCCGGCGTCGGTGACGGTCCCGGAGACGGTCGCCGGGCCTCCGGTCTCGTCGGGCGGCCCGTCGAAGTTCGCGACCGGCGCGGGATCCCAGCCGTCGTACGCCTCCGCGTAATAGCCCATCCCGCGTGCGGCGAAGACGTCCCACAGCAGCTCGCGGCGCGCCGCTCTGGTCGGCTCGTCGGCGCTCTCGTCGGCGACGTTGGCGGCGAGGATCGCGTCGCGCATGTCGAGGAACGACGGCTCCGGCGGCGACAGGCGCATCCCCTCGGTCACGAGCAGGCGGGCGGTCGCGATCCCGTCGGCCGGCGTGCCGCCGTCGCTGACCGCGGCGTCGATCAGCCCGCTGCGCAGGTCCCACAGCGTCTGTCCCCAGATCTCGCCGTCGGCGTGGACCTCGGGCCCGTAGCCGTCGAGCACCTTGCCGTAGTCGGCGTAGGTGAAGCCGCCGCCGGCGCAGGAGGCGTCGCCGCTGCCGACGGGGCAGTCCATCGCCGCCTCGCGCAGCGCGCCGGTGTTCCCGCCGCTGATGTAGCTCGACAGCAGCACCTCGCCCTCGGCGGCCGTGTCGACCTGCCAGCCCTCGCCGGTCAGGTAGTCCATCGCGTACCAGTCGCTCCACGCCTCCCCCATCGCGCCGGCCTGCGGCGCGTTGAGCGCCTGCTCGCCGGCGTCGTCGGTGACGAGGCGGCTGGAGAGGCCGTGCGCGTACTCGTGGAAGACGATCGAGGCGTCGTCGCCGCCGTTGGCGTCCGGCATCCCGCCTCTGGCCGCGCCGATGAAGAGGTACATCTGCATCGTCGGCGACTCGCCGTCGGGCGGCGTGAACATGTTCGCGTTGTCGAGGTGGTCGAGATCGGGATGGTGGTCGATCGTCGCCAGTCTGCCGTCGCTGTATCTGACGAGTATCGAGCCGTCGGCGCCGTCGTTGGCCTGCCCGATCACGTAGTCGTCGCCGCTGAAGTTGCCCCACGAGGCGTCGAAGCCGATCGGCGCCGCCTCGAGGTGCTCTTTGAAGGTGTTGAGGAACCAGAAGACCTGGACCGCGTTCTGCTGGCGGTTCTGCTTCCAGCCGAGCGCCGGCGTCTGCGCGTAGAGCGCCGTCCACGAGCAGGGGAACGTCACCGTGCAGTACGACCAGCCGGGCACGCGTCTGAAGGGGTAGTCCCAGACCGGCAGCGCGTCGGAGTCCGGCGTGACGGCGTTCGCCGCGACCTCCTCGAGCGTGTCGTCGCGGTCGTTGTCGTTGACGTCGGAGAAGACGTGCGCGTTCTCGCCCTGCAGTCTGGAGCCGTTCGGGGCGGTGATCCAGCCGTCTCTGAAGACGCGCGGGATCCCTCTCCAGCCGCCCTCGCCGTCGTTGCCGACCTGGAAGCGGGGGTTCGTGAGCGTGTCGTCGCTGGGCGCGTAGGACCAGACGCTGGTCGCCTCGCCGCTGGCGGCGCGGACGAGGTTGGAGCGCTTCAGGATCGCGCCCGTGTCGGCGTCGATCACGTACGAGTAGCGGTGCGCGCTGTCGGCGTCGGCGCGCACCTTCCACGCCAGCCGGGCGCCGTCGGCGGCGGCGAAGATCACGAGTCTCGCGTCGCCGCCGGCGGAGGCGCCGGCGTCGCGGCGGACGCGCGCGACGGCGGCCGCGGCGCTCAGGCGCGGCGTCGTGCTCGGCACGGCGGTGTCGGCGAGCGGCGCGCCGGCGAGCGAGACGAGGCGGCCGTCGGCGGCGACGGCCGCGCGCAGCCCGGCCCCGACGACCGGGATCCCGCGATGCGACTGCGTCCAGCGCAGGTGGCGCACGCCGCTGGGCGAGACGGCCTGCTCGGGGCTGCCGAGTGCGCTGATCTCCGCCGCGTCGAGGCCGAAGACGGCCTCGTGGTCGCGCACGAAGCGCAGCGCGACCTGCGCCGCGCTCGCGCCGCTGCGGCCGGTCAGCGCGCCGTCGGTGCGCGTCAGCAGGCGCGGCGTGCCCGTGCCGGCGTCGAGCCGCACGACCGCCTCGGGGCCGAGCTGGCGCGCGAGCGCGCGAGCGCCCGCACCGGGCGCGCTCGGATCGGCCGCGCCGGCGGCCGCGCGCACGTCGTAGGTCCCCTGTCCGATCCCCTGCTGGGCACTGCCGAGCGCCGTCGCGCCGGCGGGCAGCAGCGCGAGCGCCGTGGTGGCGAGCAGCGGCGCCGCGAACGCGGGCGAAGCGAGACGGCTGCTGCTGCTGTGGGCCTTCAACGCAACGGTTCCTCGGACGGCGGGGGACGAGACGCTCTACGCGTGATCGGCAGATCGCGAGCGAGCTTGAGCGATTTCAGCAGGTCGTGTCAGGCCGGGGACCGCTGGCGTGCCAACGCTCGTTTGGCGCAGGGTCGTCCGGGCGAGGACTAGAGTCAAGTCGTACCAGTCCGGTACGAGCCCGCGCGAGCTAGACCTGTGAACAGCGAGAACACCGCCCAGTCCGAGGGGCCGACCGGCTACCCCGGTGCCACGTCCGGCGCTGCTCCGCTGGAGTTCCGCAACGTCGGCAAGCGCTATCCCGGCGCCGACAGAGCGGCGATCGAGGATCTCTCCTTCGCCGTCCCGGCGGGCGAGATCTGCGTCCTCGTCGGGCCGTCCGGCTGCGGCAAGACGACCGCGATGCGGCTCGTCAACCGCATGATCGACCTGACCTCCGGCGAGATCCTGCTCGACGGCAAGAGCGTCACGGCGCGCAAGCCGGCCGAGCTGCGGCGCGAGATCGGCTACGTGATCCAGCAGATCGGCCTCTTCCCGCACCAGACGATCGCGCAGAACGTCGCGACGGTGCCGAAGCTGCTCGGCTGGGACAAGGGCCGCACCGAGAAGCGCGTCGCCGAGCTGCTGGAGCTGGTCGGGCTGCCGGCCGAGATGGGCGCCCGCTACCCGTCGCAGCTCTCCGGCGGCCAGCGCCAGCGCGTCGGCGTCGCCCGCGCGCTCGCCGCCGACCCGCCGCTGATGCTGATGGACGAGCCGTTCGGCGCGATCGACCCGATCAACCGCGAGCGGCTGCAGGACGAGTTCCTGCGGCTGCAGTCGGAGATCCGCAAGACGATCGTCTTCGTCACGCACGACATCGACGAGGCGATCAAGATGGGCGACCGCATCGCGATCCTGCGCGAGGGCGGCAAGCTGGCGCAGTACGCCACGCCCGACGAGCTGCTCGCCTCCCCCGCCGACGAGTTCGTCGCCAAGTTCGTCGGCGCCGACCGCGGCCTCAAGCGTCTGACGCTCAGCCACCTCGGCGACATCCAGCTGGCCGACGGCGCCGTCGCGCGCGTCGGCGAGCCGGCCGCCCAGGCGCGCCAGCGCGCCGAGCGCCACGGCGCCGACGAGCTGGTCGTGCTCGACGGCGCCGAGCTGCCGATCGGCCGGCTGCCGATAGAGCGGCTCAACGGCCAGCCGGTCGCGGCCGAGGACGCCGACCCGCTGGCGGCGACCGCCGGCCGCGCGACCTCGCTGCGCGACGCGCTCTCGCTCGTCGTCGCCGACCGCAACCGCCCGCTCGTCGTCGTCGAGGACGACGGCAGGCTCGCCGGCCTCGTCTCGCTCGAACTGATCAGCGACGCGCTGCGCCCGCCCGAGTGACCGCGATGACGACGGTCTTCGCCCAGTCCGAACCCGTCATCCCCGACTTCGGCAGAGGCAGCTCCTGCGTGCGCGACGCCGACGCCCTCTTCTGCTGGAGCTGGGTGAAGGAGAACTGGGCCGACACGCTCCAGCCGGCGCTGCTGCAGCACATCGCGCTGACGCTGATAGCGATCTCGATCGGCTCCGTGATCGCCTTCACGCTCGCGCTCCTGGCCCATCGCCGCGGCTGGCTGGCGACGCCGATCGTCGTCGTCACCGGCTTCCTCTACACGATCCCGTCGCTGGCGCTGTTCCAGCTGCTGGTGCCGTTCACCGGCCTGACGCGCACGACCGCCGAGATCGCGCTCGTCTCCTACACGCTGCTGATCCTCTTCCGCAACGTGCTCGCCGGCCTCTCCGGCGTGCCGGCGGAGGTGCGCGACGCCGCGCGCGGGATGGGCATGACCGACCGCCAGCTGCTGTGGAAGGTCGAGCTGCCGCTCGCGCTGCCGGCGATCTTCGCCGGCCTGCGGATCGCGACGGTCACCGTCATCAGCCTCGCGACGATCGCCGTCTTCGTCGTCGACGAGGGGCTCGGCGACCCGATCTACACGGCTCTGCAGCAGACCTTCAGCACCGAGCTGCTGGCGGCCGGCGGCCTCTGCGTCGCGCTCGCGCTCGTCGCCGACGCGCTGCTGGTGCTGGTGCAGCGGGCGGTCAGCCCGTGGTCGCGGACGGTGCGGCGATGAACGACTTCGTCGACGCGCTCCAGTTCATCGGCGACAACGCCGCCTTCCTGTGGGAGCTGACGCTCGACCACCTCGCGCTGACCGGCGCCTCGATGGGGATCGCGCTGCTGCTCGCGCTCCCGCTCGGCATCTGGCTCGGCCATCTGCACCGCGGCTCCTTCGCCGCGATCAACATCTCCAACGTCGGCCGCGCGCTGCCGAGCCTGGCGCTGATCTCGATCGGCGTCGCACTGCTCGGGATCGGCTTCGTCAACGTGATGGTCGCGCTGACCGTGCTCGCGATCCCGCCGATGCTGACGAACGCCTACGTGGCGATCGACGGCGTCGACCCCGACGCCGTCGAGGCGGCGCAGGGCATGGGCATGACGCCGACCGAGGTGCTGATGCGGGTCGAGCTGCCGCTCGCCCTGCCACTGATCTTCGCGGGCATTCGCACCGCCGTCGTGTATGTCATCGCGACGGCGACGCTCGCGCCGCTCGCCGGGGCCCACAGCCTCGGCGACGTGATCGTCGACCAGGCGACGTACCGCCTCCCCGGAGTGCTCGGGGCGGCGATCTGCGTCGCTGTGCTGGCACTGGTCGCCGAGCTGCTGTTCGCTGCGCTGCAGCGAGCGGTGACACCGCGCGGACTGCGCGCGGAGCAACGCCGCGATCTCTCGGCCGTCGGTCCGCCGGCGGCGACGGAGAGCGCTTGAGGGGCGTGGGAAGAGGAGGCCCGCGCCCCGGGGGAACGAGAGGACGTGCTGGTGAGAGTACGCCAACCAGGAAAGGACACTTCAACGTGAAGCAGGGAACGTTGCGCACGCTGCTTTTGGCCGTCGTCGCGCTCGTGCTGGCCTTCGGAGTCGCTGCCTGTGGCAGTGACGACGACGGCGATTCCAGCACCAGCGCCGCCACGACCGCCGGCGGGACGGAGACGAGCGCCGCCCTCCCGGGTGAGGGCAGAGAGGCCGTCACCCTCGGCACGAAGAACTTCACCGAGCAGTTCGTGCTCGGTCAGCTCTACAAGCAGGCGCTGGAGGCGAGAGGCTTCACCGTCGACCTGAAGGAGAACATCGGGTCGACCGAGATCGCCGACAGAGCGCTCAGAAGCGGTCAGATCGACCTCTACCCCGAGTACATCGGGATCTTCAACAACGTCGTCGCCGGCGACACGAGAACGTACGCCGACGTCGAGGAGACCTTCGCCGCCGGCAAGGCGTACGCGGAGAGAAACGGCTTCACGCTGCTGCCGCTGACGCCGTTCACCGACACCGACGCGCTGGCGGTGACGCCGGAGTACTCGGAGAGAAACGGCATCAGAAGCGTCGCCGACCTGACGAAGGTGCCGGGCTTCCGCCTCGGCGCGGCACCGGAGTTCCGCAGACGCGCGACCGGCCTCCCGGGGCTGGAGAGAGCGTATGGGATCAGAGACGTCGAGTTCTCGCCGCTGACGATCGGCCTGCAGTACCAGGCGATCGACAACGGCAAGATCGACGTCGCCCAGGTCTTCACGACCGACGGGCAGCTGGAGGGCGGCAGATACGTCGTGCTGGAGGATCCGAGAAACGTCTTCGGCTTCCAGAACGTCACGCCGGTCGTCTCGACGAGAGTGATCGAGGCGCAGGGGCCGGAGTTCGAAGCGACGCTCGACGCCGTCAGCCAGAAGCTGACGACCGAGGCGATGCAGAGAATGAACGCCGCCGTCGCGATCGACAAGCAGTCGCCGCAGGAGGTCGCTCAGGCTTACCTCGAGGCGAACGGGCTGCTCTAGGTGCTCCGCCCTGCAAGTTCCACGGCGGCGCGTCGGAAGTGCGGCGCGCGCCGGGAACTTGCGGGCGACGGGCTGCCCTGAGCGACCGCGTCCAGCGGCCGCAGCAGCTCCAGCGCGATCGCCTTGCCGACGCGCGAACCGCTGCCGACGGCGTTGGCGACCGAGCGGACCGGCTCGGCGAGGTCGCCGGCCGCGAAGACGCCGGGCACGCTCGTGCGCCCCTCGACGTCGGCGGCGACGAGCGCCGGCTGCTCACTCCACGGCGCGCAGCCGAGCTGCTCGGCGAGCCCGTCGTGGCGCTCCAGCCGCGGCGCGACGAAGAGCGCGTCGCAGCGCTCGCTGCTCCCGTCGGCGAAGCGGATCGCGCGCAGCCGCCGCGGGTCGCGCGCGTCGGCCTCCAGCGCCGCCACCCGCTCGCCGCGCACGCGCACGCCCGCGGCCGCCAGCTCGGCGCGGTCGGCGACCGACAGCCGCCCGACCGCGATCACCTCGCGGCTCCAGCCGCGCAGCAGCAGCGACCGCCGCACCAGTCTGGCGCCCTCGTCGTAGACCGCGATCACCTGGTCGCGCGACTCCCAGCCGTCGCAGAACGGGCAGTGGAAGACCGAGCGGCCCCACAGCTGCTCCATCCCCGACAGCGCCGGCGGCAGGTAGCGCAGGCCGGTCGTCA
>DATIOB010000191.1:0-1534 GCA_035473605.1 Conexibacter sp. | reverse complement strand
GGGCGGGCGTCCAGCCTGGCGGTCACCGCGGTGTTGGCGGTGCTGATCCTGCGAGCGCGCCTGCGCCCGCCCGACCTGTTGGCGCGCGGGCACGCAGGACCGCGCCGTCGACGTTGACGTGGAACCGCCCCGCCTCGCCTCGCACGTCACGGGCGCGGCCGTCGAGCCGCGCGACGCTGCCGACCAGCTCCCGCAGCTGGCCCGCGCCGGCGGCGCGCAGCACGCTCGCCGGCTGGTCGGCCGGATGGCCGAGCAGGCCGCCGACGCCTGCACCGGCGGCGTTGGCCGGCTCGCCCGCGTCGACGACCAGCACCCGCAGCCGCGCGCGGCCGAGCGTCAGCGCGGCGCTGAGGCCGGCGGGGCCGCCGCCGACCACGATCGCGTCAAATCGACTTCCCCTCATCGTTTCGCCTCCAGAACCAGGTTGAACGGGGTCTCGGCGGCGCGCCGCACGCGCGTGAAGCCGCCGTCCTGCAGCACTTCGGTCAGGCGCGCCGGCCCGGCCTGCGTCCCGAGCCCGGCGCGCCCCTCCTGCGACAGCGAGCCCGGCGTGCAGACGAGCGTCGAGAAGCCGTAGTAGGAGCGCCCCAGCGGCGTCAGGTTGTCGGCGATCGTGTCGCCGGCGAACGGCTCGACGATCAGGCAGGAGCCGTCGGGCTTCAGCGCGCTCGCCGCACGCGCGGCGGCGCCGACCGGGTCGCCGAGGTCGTGGAGCGCGTCGAAGAAGGCGATCAGGTCGTAGCCGCCGCCCGGGTTGTCGTCGGCGCGCGCGACCTCGAAGCTGACGCGGTCCTCGACGCCGGCGGCGGCGGCCGCGACGCGCGCGGCCGCGATCGATTCGCGGTGGTAGTCGAAGCCGACGAAGGTCGAGGCGGGGAACGCCTGCGCCATCAGAATCGTCGCGACGCCGTGGCCGCAGCCGACGTCGGCGACGTACCCGCCGGCGCTCAGCCGCTCGACGACGCCGTCGAGCGCCGGCAGCCACTCCGCGACGAGGTGGGCGCGATAGCTGGCGCCGAACGACCGCCCGATCCCGTCGAAGAGGTCGTGGTGGTGCTCGTGCCAGCCGTAGCCCTCGCCGTTGACGAAGCGCTCGGCGACCTGCTCGCGCCCCTCGAAGGCGGCCGCGGCCGCCTGCAGCAGCCCCGCGAGCGCGACCGGGCTCTGCTCGTCGGCGAGCACGAAGGCGTGCTCGGCCGGCAGCGCGTAGCGATCGCATTCGGCGTCGTAGGTGACGTAGCCGCCGGCCGCCTGCGCGTTGAGCCACTCGCGCACGTAGCGCTCGTGCGTGCCGGTGCGGGCCGCCAGCTCGGCGGCGCCGACCGGCTGCGCGTCGGCCATCGCGCGGTAGAGCCCGAGGCGATCGCCGATCGTGACGAGCGCGGTGCCGAGCGTCGCGCCGACGTCGGTGACGATCTGGCCGGCGAATGCTTCGATGCGGGTCTCGTCGAGGATGCTGGTCATGGCGCTCTCCTTGCGGTCGATCGGTGGATGAGCGGACCGTAAGCGCGCCGGGCCGCGCGATTCTGAGGCG
>DATIOB010000190.1:0-10469 GCA_035473605.1 Conexibacter sp. | reverse complement strand
GGCGCGGATGGTGACCGGCGCGCTGCTGCCGGTCGACGGCGGCAATCTCGCGATGAACGCCGGCAGCCGCGGCGACGACTGACTTCAGGACTCCAGGAGAACCATGAGACTCGCGAACATCGACGGGCGCGCCGCGCTCGTGCAGGACGGCCGCTGGGTCGACGCCGAGCAGACCAGCGGCGGCGCCGTCAGCGCCGATCCGATGGCGGCGCTGACGCAGCTCGACCGGCTCACCGGCGTGAGCGTGCCGGCCGACGCGCCCGCGCTCGATCCGGCGCGGCTCGGCCCGCCCGTCCCGCGCCCGACGAAGATCCTCGCCGCGGCGCTCAACTACCGCAAGCACGCGGAGGAGTCGGGGCTGCCGATCCCGGCGAAGCCGGCGCTGTTCGCGCGGCTGCCGTCGGCGCTGAGCGGGCCGGCCGCCGACGTCGTGCTGCCGGCCGGGCGCGACCAGATCGACTGGGAGGCCGAGATCGTCGTCGTGATCGGCCGTCGCGCGCGCCACGTCGCCGCCGCCGACGCGTGGTCGGTCGTCGCCGGCGTCACCTGCGGCCAGGACGTCTCCGACCGCCCGGCGCAGTTCGACGGCCCGAGCCAGTTCACGCTCGCGAAGTCGCACGACACCTTCGCGCCGCTCGGCCCCGTGCTGAGCACGCTCGACGAGTTCCCCGACCGCGACGACATCGGCATCAGGCTGACGCTCAACGGCGAGCTGCTGCAGGACGGCCGCAGCAGCGACCTGATCTTCGACGTGCCGGCGCTGATCGCGGCGGCGAGCGCGGTCTGCACGCTGGAGCCCGGCGACCTGCTGTTCACCGGCACGCCGGCCGGCGTCGGATTCGGCCTCGACCCGCAGCGGTTCCTCGTCCCCGGCGACGTGATCGAGACGACGCTGGAGGGCGTCGGCACGCTGCTCAACAGGTGCGTATCGGCGTGACGCGGCTGCTGCACCTCGACCGTGCGCGGCGGCTGATGGACGAGGCGCGGCTCGACGCGCTCGTCGTCGCCGCGCCCGTGAACGTGCGCTACCTCAGCGGCGTGCACAGCTGGCTCGACCCGCTGATGCGCGAGCGGATGGTGGTCGCCGGCGGCGGCGACGCGCTCGCGATCGGCGCCTGCGTGGTGCTGCCGCGCGACGGCGACCCGGCGCTGGTCCTCAACGCGGGCCTGGCCGTCAACGCGCTCGCGAGCTGGATCGACGACGTGCGGCTCTACGGTCCGCGCCGGCTCGACAGGGGCGACCCGGCGCGGCTCGATCCGCGGCAGCGCGCGCTGCTGGAGCGGATCGAGGGCGCCCGCCCGACCGCGCTCGCGGCGCTGCTCGACGCGCTCGTCGAGCGGGGGCTGACGGGCGCGCGGCTGGGGATCGACGCCGGCGGGCACGCGCGTGGCGCCGCCGGCCCCTTCGCCGGCCTCGCCGAGGCGCTGCCGCACGCGTGGCTGGGCGACTGCTCCGCGCTGCTGCGGCTGCTGCGGATGGTCAAGAGCGAGCCGGAGCTGGAGCGGCTGGAGCGGGCGGCGGCGATCGGCGAGGCGGCCGCGGCGCAGGCGTTCGCGACGATGCGGCCGGGCGTCGCGCTCGCCGCCGTCGCGCAGGAGTTCCGCGCCGCGGTCGCGGCGCAGGGCGCCGCCTTCGACCACTTCGCGCTCGGCGCCGGCGGCCTCTCGATCTGGACGCTCGGCGACGCCGTGCTCGCACCCGGCGACTGTCTCTTCGCCGACTTCGGCTGCATCTTCGACGGCTACTTCTCCGACAGCGCCGCGACGGTCGCGCTGGCCGAGCCGGAGCCCGCGGTCGCCGCGCGCTACGACGCGCTGCGCGACGCGGTCGACGCCGGCATCGCGCTCGCCGCGCCGGGCGTGCGCGCGAGCGCGGTCCAGCAGCGGATGGCCGACGTGCTCGCCGAGCACCCCGTCGTCTGCGACCCGCCGACCGGCCACGGGCTGGGCCTGGAGATCCGCGACTGGCCGGTGCTCGGCCCCGCGCAGGGCCGTCGCATCGCCGACGACTGCGTCGACGTCGACGCCGACCTGCCGCTGGAGGCGGGGATGGCGATCAACCTCGAGATCAGCGCCTTCATGCCGGGGGTCGCGTCGGTGGAGGTCGAGCGCACCGTGCTCGTCACCTACGACGGGGCGGAGTCGCTCGGCGCCGGACACCGCGAGCCGGTGCGGCCGTGACGCGCTACTCGACCCCGCTCGACGCGCCGCTGGTGCCGCGCTTCCCCGTCGGCTACCGCGACGTCTCGGTGCTGACCGCCTGCTACCGCACCGACCCGGCTGCGATCGACGCGCTGCTGCCGGCGCCGCTGCAGCGGCTCGGCGACGTCGTGATGGTGCACGTCTACGACATGCCCGATGTCGACCACTTCGGCGCCGTGCGCGAGTGCAACGTGATGGTCGGCGCGCAGCTCGACGCGCCGGGCGAGCCCGGGCACGTCGCGGGCGGCTTCTCGGTCGCGCTGCTGATCGACAGCGACATGGGGCTCGCGCTCGGGCGCGAGGTTCACGGCCAGCCGAAGAAGCTCGGCAGCCCGCGGCTGGAGCAGCGCGGCGACCTGACCGTCGCGACGGTGCGGCGCAACGGCATCGACGTGATCACGGCGACGACGCCGTACAAGCGCCAGCGCGCGTCGCTCGACGAGCTGAACGCGCACTTTCCCTTCGCCGAGAACCTCAACCTGAAGCTGATCCCGCAGATCGACGGCACGCCGGCGCTGGCGCAGATCACCGCGCGGAAGCTCGCCGACGTGCGCGTGCACGAGTGCTGGCGTGGGCCGGGGACGGTCGAGCTGCGCGCCAACGCGCAGGTGCCGGTCTGGCGGCTGCCGGTGCGGGAGCCGCTGGACGCTTTCTGCTGGCGAGCGGACTTCACGCTCGCGGCCGGCCGGATCGTGCACGATCTGCTGTCAGAGCATCGGGAAAATTCACCTGGACGAGGTGACATACATAATGTATGATCGCTCCGATGTCTTCACCGGCACACGCGCGCGAGGCGAGGATCGAGCCGATCTCCGGCTCGAACACGTACAAGCAGACGGTCTACCGGACCGTGTACCGCTTGATCCAGAACCTCGACCTTCCGCCGGGCGAGCGGCTCGTCGAGCAGGATCTGTCGGAGCGCTTCGGCGTCTCCAAGACGCCGATCCGCGAGGCGCTGCTGCTGCTGGAGAAGGACCGCCTGATCGAGATGGTGCCGCACACCGGCGCGACGGTCTCGTGGTTGTCGCTGGCCGACTACCGGCAGCAGCTCTTCATCCTCGACGCGCTCGAGCTGCCGGCATTGCAGCTCGTCGGCGACCGGGCGACGGAGGAGGACTTCGCCGCCTGGGCGCGCGACATCGAGGAGATCGAGCGGGCCTTCCGCAGCAGCGATCTGCGCACCTACCGCGAGTCGGTCGCGGGGCTGCACCGGCGCATGTTCGCGGTCGCCGGCTACCCGCGGCTGACGGAGCTGATCAGCTCCGTCCAGCAGGCGCTGTATCGCTACGGCGTGCTGCTGGTCGACCCCTCCGAACAGGAGCGGGCGCGCGAGCTGGAGATCGTCGTGCGGCGGTTCGAGCTGCTGCGCAGAGGCGAGGTCGCGCAGGCGACCGAGCTGGTGCAGGGCCATCACGCGCAGATGCTGGCGATGGCGAGCGAGCGCGTGGAACGCCGCGATCCCGCGGTGATGCCGTTCCTGCTCGACGGTCAGTGAGCGTCGAGCAGGGCGGAGGAGTTTTTTTGTCGGGAACGGTCATACATCATGTGTCATATTCCTGAGGAGGGGTGACGTTGCTGGTGCGGAGAGTGAGAGTGACGCCGGGCGGGCAGCACGACGCTCCGGCGCGGCAGCTGCTGCACGCGGCGCTGCGGGTCCCGGAGGTCGGGATCCTGCTGGCGCTCGTCGTGGCGGTCGCCGTCTTCGCGCTCGTCAACCCGTCGTTCGTGGCGTGGGCCAACATCGAGTCCAACGTCCGCACGATCGCCTTCATCGGGATCGTCGGCGTCGGGCAGGCGATGCTGATCATCGCGGGCGAGTTCGACCTCTCGGTCGGCTCGGTCGCGGCGCTCGGCGCCGTCGTCGCGGCGGTCCTGATGTCGGACCACGGTCTGCCGATCCCGCTCGCGGTCGTCGTGGCGGTCGCGCTCGGGATCACGGTCGGGCTCGTCAACGGGCTGCTGACGGTGAAGGTCGGGCTGCCCGCGCTGATCGTGACGCTGGGAATGCTGTTCGCAGCGCGCGGGCTGTCGTACGTGATCAGCGGAGGGACCGAGGTCTACCCGCTGCCCGACGGCGTCAAGACGCTGTCGGATCGCGTGCTCGGCCTGCCGATGGCGATCTGGGTCTTCGCGGCGATCGCGATCGTCGCCGACCTCGTGATGCGCCGCTCCGGCTTCGGCCGCCGGCTCTACGCCGTCGGCGGCAACCGCGAGGCGGCGCAGCTCGCGGGCATCCGCGCCGATCGCATCAAGCTCGCCGCGTTCATGCTCACGGGCGGCCTCGCCGCGCTCGCGGGCGTGCTCGTGATGGCGCAGCTCGGCTCGGGCGATCCGCAGATCGGGATGAACTGGGAGCTGGCCGTGATCGCCGCGGTCGTCGTCGGGGGCATCAGCCTCCGCGGCGGCGTCGGGTCGATCGCGGGCGCGCTGCTCGGCGTGCTCTTCCTGCAAGTGGTGAGCAGCGGTCTCGTCGTCTCCGGCGTCGAGGCCACGCTCCAGCCGGTCGCTGTCGGCACGGTGATGATCGCCGCGCTCGGCCTCGACCAGGTGCGTCACCGCCGCTACGGCGGCTGACGCGCCGAAGACGGTCGCACAGAAGATGGGCCGCGCCACGCGCGGCGGTTTCAAGGGAACGGAGAGAGAGTGCAACCCATGTGGGAGCAGGACCGTGGCCGCTGGCCGCGGCGGCTGACCCTGCTGTCCGTCGCAGCGGCGCTCGTCGCTCTGACGGCAACCGGCTGCGGCAGCAGTGACGACTCCGGCGACAGCGCGTCGACCGGCACGCAGAGCGCGGCGAGCACGACCGCGAGCGGGGAGAAGGACTGCTCGATCGAGGGCAAGAAGATCCAGTTCGTCGCGCCGCTGAAGTCGAACCCGACGATGCAGGTGATGGCCGCCGGCTTCGAGCAGCGCGCGGAGGAGCTCGGCTTCGACGGCACCGTGCTGATGTCCGACGACGCCGATCCGCAGAAGATCCTCGCGCTCGGCCAGCAGGCGATGACGCAGGGCAGCGACGGCATGGTGATCCCGCCGTACGACGCCGCGCTCTACCCGTTCATCAAGCAGGCCTCGGACCAGGGCATCCCGATCATCACGACGCACAGCTCGGTGCCGGACTCCGAGGACCTCGGGATGAAGCAGGACATCCATCCCGACCCGGCGCAGTACGGCGCCGAGGCGGCGCGCGCGATCGGCGAGCAGATCGGCGGCAGAGGCACGGTCGCCGTGACGCAGGGCGGCTTCAACCCGATCGAGAACGCG
The DNA here is from genome assembly GCA_035473605.1 of Conexibacter sp. Lineage (GTDB taxonomy): Bacteria > Actinomycetota > Thermoleophilia > Solirubrobacterales > Solirubrobacteraceae > Conexibacter. Next base: position 5,006 of record DATIOB010000190.1, on the reverse strand, counting down.
GCCGCGGAGTCGTTCGCCGCCGCGATGAAGGAGCAGTACCCGGACGTGAAGGTGCTGAAGTCGCAGGAGGAGGGCTTCGAGCCGGCCGCCGCGATCTCGAAGGCGGTCTCGGTGCTGCAGTCCGACGACACGATCGCCGCCGCCTACTCGACGACCGGCGGCGGACCGAAGACGTGGGCCGGCGCGGCCGACCAGGCCAAGCGCGACCTGACGATCATCGGCATGGACTACACGCGGCCGAACCTCGACCTCGTCAGAAGCGGCAAGGTCTACGCCGTCGTCGCGCAGCCGATCTACGAGGAGCACGCCGACGCCGTCGACGCGCTCAAGGCCGTGATCTGCGGCGAGGAGGTCGAGGCCGAGGTCTCCGCCGAGTCGCCGCTGGTGACGCAGGACAACGTCGAGGAGTACTTCGACCTGCTCGACAGAACGGGGACCTGAGCGATGAACCCCGAGCGGACGGGCGCGCCTGCGGGCGCGCCCTCCGCCGGCGGCCCGCCGCCGGCGCTCGAGCTGGAGTCGATCACGAAGCGCTTCGGCGGCGTGACGGCGTTGAGCGACGCGACCGTGCGCGTGCGCCGCGGCGAGGTCCACGGGCTCGTCGGCGAGAACGGCGCCGGCAAGTCGACGCTGCTGAAGATCCTCGACGGTCAGCATCCGCACGGCAGCTACGAGGGCGTCGTGCGCGTCGACGGCGAGGTCGTCGAGCTGGGCGCGCCGCAGGACGCGCGCCGGCTCGGGATCGCGATCGTGCCGCAGGAGACGAGCGTCGTCGAGACGCTCTCGGTCGGCGAGAACATCTGCTTCGGCGAGGGCGGCGGACCGCTCGCCGACGTGCGCGCGATGGAGCGCCACGCCGCCGCGATCATCGAGCGGCTCGCGCTGCGGCTCGACGCGCGCACGAAGGTCGCGCGCCTCAGCTCCAGCCAGAAGCAGCTCGTGATGATCGCCCGCGCGCTGTACCGCGAGCCGCGCGTGCTGATCCTCGACGAGCCGACCTCCGCGCTGACCGCGGAGGAGACCGCGCGCCTGTTCGCGCTCGTGCGCCAGCTGCGCGACGGCGGCCTCACCTGCATCTTCGTCAGCCACCGCCTCGACGAGGTCTCCGAGCTGTGCGACCGCGTCTCGATCCTGCGCGACGGCAGAGTCGTCGACGAGCTGGCGCGAGCCGACTTCGACGTCGAGCGGATCATCGGCTCGATGATCGGGCGGCGGCTGACCGACCTCTACCCCGAGCGCTCCGGCGCCGCCGCGGCCGACGCCGAGCGGCCCGCCGCGCTGACCGTCGAGCAGCTCTCGATCCGCCATCCCGAGCACCCCGGCGACTTCGTCGTGCGCGACGTCTCCTTCACGGTCGCCGCAGGCGAGGTGCTCGGCGTCGGCGGCCTCGTCGGCTCCGGCCGCAGCGAGCTGCTCGGCGCGATCTACGGCCGCCTGCCGCTGGCCGCCGGCCGTGTCCTGCTCGACGGGGAGGAGCTGAACGTCTCCTCCCCGCGTGAGGCGCTCGCCGCCGGCATCGGCCTCGTGACCGAGGACCGCAAGCGCGACGGCCTGCTGTTCAACCTCGGCCTGCGCGAGAACGTCACGCTCGCCTACCTCAGAAGCCTCGGCAGCGTCGTGATCGATCGCGGCCGCGAGCGTGCGATGGCGCAGCAGGCGGTCAGGCAGTTCTCGATCGTGACGCGCTCGGTCGAGACGCCGGTCGGGCAGCTCAGCGGCGGCAACCAGCAGAAGGTGATGCTCGCGCGGGCGCTCGAGCGCGGCCCCAGGGTGCTGCTGCTGGACGAGCCGACCGTCGGCGTCGACGTCGGCGCGAAGGCCGAGATCTACCGTCTGATCCGCGCGCTCGCCGACGCCGGTGTCGCGGTCGTCGTCGTCTCCTCGGAGTCGGCCGAGCTGCTCGGCATCTGCGACCGCTTCGTCGTGCTGCGCGACGGCGCCGTGCGCGACCGCTTCGGCCTCTCCGAGGCGAGCGAGGAGCGGCTGATGACCGCGGCGATGGCGGCCAGGCCGGCCGCCCCGACGAGCACCGAGGAGGAGCGATGAGTCCCGTCCCCGTGGCCGCGGCGGGTTCCCCCGCGGCCGCCGCGCCGCAGCTTCCGGGCGCCGCGCCGCCGCCCGCGCCCTCGCGCCTGCAGGGCGCGCGCCAGAGCCTCGCGGTGCTGCTGCCGCTCGTGATCGCGGTCGTCGTCTTCGCGCTCCTCAACAGCACGTTCCTGCGTTACGGCAACCTGACGCTGATCCTCAACACGCTCGCGTTCGTCGGGATCGTCGCGGTCGGGCAGACGCTGCTGATCAGCGCCGGCGAGTTCGACCTCTCGGTCGGCGCCGTCGCGGCGCTCTCCAGCTACGTCGCCGCCGCGCTCGTCGTCAGAGAGGGCCTTCCGCTGCTGCTCGGGATCGTCGTCGCGCTGCTGATCGGCGCCGCCTTCGGTGCCTTCAACGGCATCGTGACGACACGCCTCGGCGTGCCCTCCTTCATCGTCACGATCGGGACGCTGTACATCGGCCGCGGGCTGACGGAGTACATCTCTCACGGCGTCTCGATCTACCCGCTGCCGAGCGCCCTGACCGACGTCGGCCTGCAGCGCGTCGCGAGCATCAGCCTCGCCGTCTTCGCGCTGCTCGCGATCGTCGTCGCGGGCGAGCTGCTGGTGCGCCGCACCGCCTTCGGGCGGCGGCTGCTGGCGACCGGCGGCAACGCCGAGGCCGCCCGCGTGATCGGCGTGGACGTCAACCGCACGAAGGTGCGGGCGTTCATGCTCGTCGGCGTGCTGGCCGCCGTCGCGGGGCTGTTCCAGATCGCCTCGCTGGGAACCGGCGACCCGGCTGTCGGCACCGGCTGGGAGCTGACGACCGTCGCCGCGGTGGTGATCGGCGGCACGAGCCTGTTCGGCGGCACCGCGACCGTCGTCGGCACGTTGATCGGCGTCCTCACGCTGCAGGTGATCTCCAACGGGATCGTCTCCGCGGGCCTGGAGACGAACTGGCAGACGGTCGCGATCGGGGCGCTGATGATCGTGCTCGTCGCGATCGACGTGCTGCGGCGCAAGGCGTTCGAGCGGCGATGAGCGCGCCCGCCGTCGTCATCACCGGCGCCGCCGCCGGCATCGGCCGCGCGATCGCGCGGCGGCTGCTCGCGGGCGGCTGGGCGGTCGTCGCCGTCGACCTCGACGGCGACGCGCTCGGCGCGCTGGAGCGCGCCAGCGGCAGGGCGCCGCTCGCCGTGCTCGCCGGCGACGTCGCCGACCCCGCGACGCTGGAGCGCGCCGCCGCGACCGCGCAGGAGCGCTTCGGCCGCCTCGACGCGTGGGTCAACAACGCCGCGATCCCGACCGAGGGGCCGTTCGAGCACGAGTCGCTGGAGCGGCTCGACCGCACGCTCGCGGTCAACCTGCGCGCGCCGCTGCTCGGCTGCCAGGTCGCGGTGCGCGCCTTCCTCGCCGCCGGCACGGCCGGCGTGATCGTCAACGTCTCCTCGATCCACGCGCGCGCCGGCTTTCCGGGCTGGATCGCCTACGACGCGACGAAGGGCGGGATCGAGGCGCTGACGCGCAGCGTCTGCGTCGAGTTCGGTCCGCGCGGGATCCGCTGCAACGCGGTCGCGCCCGGTGCCGTCCTGACGGCCGCGACGAGCCGCGTGCTCGAAGCGGCGCCTGACCAGGAGGAGCTGAGGCGGCAGTGGCGCGAGCTGTCGCCGATGGGCGCCGTGCTGGCGCCCGACGACGTGGCGGCCTCGGTCGCCTACCTGCTGTCCGCAGACGCCCGCTTCGTCAACGGGCACGTGCTCGCGGTCGACGCGGGCATGGCAGCGCGCTGCGTCGCGCTGCCGCCCCCCCGATAGACACCAGAAGGAGCCACGATGAGCATGCGACGTGCCTGGCTGGTCCTCCCCTGCGCGCTTGCGGCCGCACTTCCGTGCGCGCTGACCGCGTCCGCGCAGGCCGCCTCGCCGAGAACGAGCGGCGACGCCTACGCGACACCGGGAGCGAACGACTGCACCTGGACGATGGGAACGGCAGGGGTCGAGAAGGTCGTGATCCTGTCGTCGGGCTCCTTCACGATGACGAGCCTGAAGAACAAGACCGCCGCGGCGGCTGTCGAGCTGGTCCAGGGCAGAACGGCCTCCGACGAGTTCCGCTTCGCGTGGGACGGCAGCACGCTGCGCGGCAGCTCCGGCGGCTGGAGCTGCGCCGGCGGCTCGGCGGCGGTCGTGACGGCCGGCGGCGAGAACGCGGTCCAGGTCGACCTGACGCTCGCGCGCAGCGGCGTCAGCGTCGTCAAGCACTACCTCGTCTACCCGTCGACCGCGGTCATCCGCGAGTGGACCGAGTACGTCAACACGAGCGGCAGCGGGCACACGCTCGCGTCGCCGTCGTACCTCGAGCAGCGGATGCTCGGCAACGACGTCGCCGACGTCGACCTGCGCTACATGACCGGCGCGCGGATCGATCCCGGCGCGAAGTCCTACACGATCAAGACGAAGGCGCTCAGCGGCGGCTACGCGCGCGAGTTCGACAGCTACGACCTCTTCAACGGCTGCGCGACCGACGCCGACCTGACCGGCGCCTGCGCGACGCGCGGCTTCAACGAGACGAGCGCGACCTACATCCCGTGGTTCTCGCTGCAGAACCGCAGAAGCAGCGACGGCGTCATGTTCGGCTTCGACCACCACGGTCGCTGGCGCCTGAACGCCGGCCTGGTCGACGGCGCCCAGACGGGCGTCTCGATGACGCTCCCGAGCTACTCCGCGACGGTCGCGGCCGGCGCGACGGTGACGATGCCGAGAGCGTTCACGGCGATGTGGTCGGGCGACCTCGACGAGATGAGCAACCGCCTGCTCGACTGGCAGTACAGATACATGTGGGACCTGACGCGCAGAGAGTTCTACGCCGACGTCCGCCTCGTCGGCGAGATCGGCAACGGCGCCCATCCCTTCCTCGGCATCGGCGGCCCCTACGATCCCGCCGGGCTGATCCAGAAGGTCTTCGGCTACGCCGACCACA
>DATIOB010000189.1:0-3998 GCA_035473605.1 Conexibacter sp. | reverse complement strand
GCGATCTGCCGCGGCGTCACGCTGCCGGCCGGGCCGGCCCGCAGACCGCGACTCGACCGTGACGCGACGGTGCGCGACCTCTGCGCCGCGTCGGGTCTGCCGTTGCGAGCCCACCGCGAGAGCGACGGCGCGCTGCTGCTGCGCTACCCAGGCGGGGTGATGGTCGAAGCCGACGCCGACGGCAAGACCGGAGCACAGATCTGGGGCTCAGCCACCGGTCCCTTCCCACCCCGCAACCTGATGATGTTCTCGCCCACCTGGCCGCTGCAGCGCTGAGCCTCAGCCCACGCCCATCGCCGCCAGCGCGAGCTGCCAGGCCCGCCGCTGCTCGGCCTTCGGCGTGCCGGGCCGCACGACGGCGGTCAGCATCCCCAGCAGCGTGCGAACGTCCTCGGCGGTCAGGTCGGCGCGCACGGCGCCGGCCTCCTGGGCGGCGCGCAGCGGCTCGCGGAAGAGCCGCTGGATCCGCGTCCGTAGCGCTCTGACCGCCGGCGACGGCGGCGTGTTGCGCGGCAGCAGGTCGACGAGCGGGAGGTTGTCGGTCTGCCGCCTCAGCGCGGTCTGGAACAGCGACAGGAAGGCCTCGGGAGCGGCCGGCAGCGCGGCGGCGACCTGCTCCAGCTCGCAGACCGCCTGGTCGAGGATCCCGGTCAGCAGCTCCTCGCGCGTCGGGAAGTGGCGGTAGACCGTCGCGCGCCCGACGCCGGCCGCTCTCGCGATCTCGTCGAACGGCACGTCGAGGCCGCGCTCGGCGTAGAGGTGCGCGGCGGCGCGCAGGACGGCGGCGCGGTTGGCGCGCGCGTCGGCGCGCAGCGCGCCGGGAAGGACTCGGGTGGCCACGCGGCCAGCCTAAGCGATCCCGCCCGCGCGCCCGCGCACCGCCCGCTCGCCCGCCCCGCGTTCGCCTATGCCATCGCCGGCTCGACGTTCTGGTTGAAGCGGAAGAAGTTGTCGGGGTCGTAGACCGCCTTGACGCGCGTGAGGCGGTCGTAGCTGTCGCCGAAGGCCGCGCGCACGCGCCCGCCGCCCTCGTCGCCGATGAAGTTGAGGTAGACGCCGCCGCTGGTGAACCGCTTCATGTCGGCCGAGCTGGCGCGCGCCCAGCCGATGTGGGCGGCGTCGTCGGCGGCCTCCTCCCACAGCGCGAACGGATGGCAGACCCAGGTCGCGTCGCGCTTGGCCATCGGCGTGCCGGCGCCGCCGTTGCGCGCGACCGCGCCGCCCCACGGGAAGAGGATCGACTGGCAGGCCGACGGCACCGGCATCCGCTCGGAGTTCTCGACGAAGCGGTCGAGCGCCTCGTCGGGGAGCGCGTCGAGGTAGTCGCCGGTCCAGTAGTTCCGCAGCCCCGGCGGGTCGTCGATCATCGACTGGAACTGCGTGTACGGCAGCGGTCCGACGAGGTCGACGGCCGGTCCCAGCGCGCGGAACGGCTCGGCCTGCGCGAGGCCGGCGGCGTGGTCGTCCCCGGCCCACATGAAGGCGAGCCCGCAGCACAGTCTGCCTCTCAGCGCCTCCGGCACGAACGGCTCCGGCGGCCCGGTCAGGTAGACGACCGCGAGCGCGAGATCCTCCGGCGCGCCGCCCTCGATCTGCGCGCGCACGAGCTGCGCGACCTCGCTGCCGCGCTCGCCCGGCCACAGCATCAGGCCGGCGATCACCTCCGGCCCGAGCGGGTGCAGGTCGAACTCGAACGCGGTCGCGACGCCGAAGTTGCCGCCGCCGCCGTGCAGCGCCCAGAACAGCTCGGGGTGCTCGTCGGCGCTCGCGCGCAGGTGCTCGCCGTCGGCGGTCACCAGCTCGACGGCGCGCAGGTTGTCGCAGGTCAGCCCGTGCTTGCGCTCCAGCCAGCCGGAGCCGCCGCCGAGCGTCAGCCCCGCGACGCCGGTCGTCGAGACGCGGCCGCCGGTCGTCGCGAGCCCGTGCCGCTGCGTGGCGGCGTCGAACTCGGCCCACGTCACGCCGGCGCCGCAGCGCGCCGTGCGCTCGCGCGCGTCGACGGTCACGCCCTTGAGCGCGCGCACGTCGATCACGAGCCCGTCCTCGACGGTCGAGCTGCCCGCGACCGAGTGGCCGCCGCTGCGGACCGCGGTCGGGATCCCGTAGGCGCGGCCGTGCGCGATCGCGGCGCGCACGTCGGTGACGTCGGTGCACTGCGCGATCGCCGCGGGACGCACGTCGATCATCGCGTTGAAGAGGCTGCGGGCGTCGTCGTAGCCCGTGTCGCTGGGACGCAGGAGGCGTCCCGCGAGTGCGCCGCGCAACTCCTGCAGCGCGCTGTCGCCGACCGTGCCGGTCATCACGGCTCTCCCTTCTTGTAGATGCAGAGAGCGGCTGCCGACGAGCGTACGACCGCAACCCGGTGCACTGCAAGGGGCGCGACGCGCCAGGAGCCCCCCCTCAGTCGCGCTCGCGCGTCTCCTCCTGCGCCTCGCGCGCCTCCTCCTGCTGCTCGATCCGCAGCTCCAGCCGCTCTTCGCGCGCCTTCAGCTCGGCGCTGCTGGTCGGCCCCAGCTTCGCCGTCACGACGACGATCGCGATCGCCACGATCGCGGCGGCGGCGAGCAGCGAGCCGAGCACCTGGCGCGCCATCAGACGGCCCCCAGGAACTGGCCGGCGGAGGTCGCCCACGTCAGCGCCAGCAGCACGAAGACGGCGAGCCCGAGCGGCGGCAGCGCGCGGCTGGAGCCGCGCGTGACGCGCACGACGAAGACCTTCAGCGCGAGCACGGCGAGCAGCGCGCTGCCGCAGACGACGTGCGCGACGGTGTCGTCCTCCAGCTCGAACAGGGTCAGGCAGACGACCGCGACGACGACCAGCACGATCGCGAGCGCGTCGCCGACGGCGCGGTGCGAGAAGGAGGCGGCGCGGGCGCCGAGGAAGCCCGGCCGCAGCTTGCCGTAGCCGACCGCGATCAGCAGCAGCTGGTAGCAGCCGAGCGCGAGCGCGACCGACGCCAGCACGACCTTCACCTCGGTCGGGTTGCCGCGCGTCAGCGTCTCGACGAGATCCTCCATGGCCGCGACCGTACCCGCGCCGCCGACGCTTCAGCCGCGACCGTTCATCTGACGACCGCCGTCTGCGGCGAGCGTCTTCCCTCCGCCCCGTTGAGCTTGCCGCTCCAGCCGGTCGCCAAGCAGCTGACGCGCGTCCCCCTCGCCGCGCGCGGCAGCCGCACCGTCGCGGCCTTGGGACCGAACGCTCGCTCCGCTCTGCCCGTCCTGAGGACCCAGACGACCTCGACCCGCTCCGGTCTCGGTGTCCAGCGCGCCACGCAGCGCAGCCGCTCGCCGACCCGCGCTCTCCCCACGACGCGCGCCGCGCCGACCGGCCGCGGCAGCTCGACGCCGCTGGCGGGATCGTCGATGAAGCCGCGCAGCGCGGCGACGCTGGCGAAGCCCGAGACGCGGTCGCGCAGCGGCCCGTCGGTCCCGGTCGAGGAGACGCCGAGCAGCTCCGGCCCGGCCGCTCCCTGCCGCACGAGCGTGCCGCCGGAGTCGCCCATCGCCACGACGCCGGCGCCGGGCTGCCCCTCGGCCGGCCCGCCGCAGAGGAACCACGCCGCCGGCGCGAGGTTCGACTCGTCGCACTGCGACTGCGAGTAGAGCGACATCCGCGCCCGCCGCAGCAGCGCCGTCTCTCTCGGCGGCAGTCTGACCCAGCTAGCGCGGCCGTAGCCGTAGGCCGTGACGGGCTCGCCGCCGGGCAGCTCGACGCCCGCGCTCGAGAGCGGCAGCGCCGGCACGTCGAGGTCGGCGGTCGTCTCCAGCACCGCCACGTCGCCCGGCTCGCGCAGCGTGAACAGCGCGCCCTCGTCGCGGATCAGCGCCGACACCCACGCCCGCGCGATCGTGACGCGGCGGCCCGGTCTGGCGGCCGGGTCGTCGCTGCCGGTCATCACGACCGCCTCGTGCAGGCGCGTGCCCTCGGTGCAGTGGCGGGCGGTCAGGACCTTGCGCGGGCCGATCACCGTCGCGCTGCAGAAGTGGCCGCTGCCG
>DATIOB010000188.1:0-15579 GCA_035473605.1 Conexibacter sp. | reverse complement strand
GGGGTCGTTCAGCGGCGCGGCGGGCAGCTCCGCGAGTCGCCGTTCGAGCATGGCGATCTCGCTGCGGAGGGCGCGGCGCTCGTCGGCGCTCGGCTCCGCTCCTTCCTGCACGTAGAGCGCCGCGGCGACCTCGCGCGGGTCGATCCCGCGTCGGCGCGCCTCGCTCGTGACCGCCGCCGCCAGCGCCGTCGCGTCGTCGCCGCGCGGCCGGGCGGCGACGAAGGTGCCTCTGCCGTGGGCTATCAGCAGCAGCCCCTCGTCGGCGAGACGGGCGTAGACGGCGCGGACGGTGTTGACGTTGACGCCGCTCTGCGCGGCCAGCTCTCTGGCGCCCGGCAGGCGCGTCCCCGCGGCCAGCTCCCCGCCGCTGATGCGCGCGCGCAGCGCCCATGTGAGCTGGGTCCCGAGCGGGACCTCGGCGTCACGGTCGAGCGCGATCGGAGCGAATGAGGTCACGGCCTTCGACGGTACCAAGTTGACGAGTCTGCCAACAGACCAGTAGTGTCGCACCGCCTTGGAGAGTGCTAGTCGACTATGAGTGTCCTTCCCGCCCACCTGCACCCGCGCGCCATCGCGCCCCGCCTCCGCGAGCCGTTCGAGGAGGTCGGCGACCTCGTCATCCTCACAGCCAAGACGATCGTCGCGGCGATCCGCCCGCCGTATCCCTACGGCGACGAGTTCGTCGCGCAGTTCATGTTCGCGCTGAAGGCCTGCTTCTTCCCGTTGGTCGTCACGATGGCCTGCGTCGCCTACGCGGTGCCGGGCCTGCAGGCGGCCAACTTCCTCACGCTCTTCGGCGCGCTCGACCGCATGGGCGGCCTCTTCATGCTCGCCGTCGTGCGCGAGTTCGCGCCCTTCATCTGCGCGATCGTCGTCGCCGGCGCGGCAGGCACCGCGATCACCGCGGACCTCGGCGCGCGCAAGATCCGCGAGGAGCTCGACGCGCTGCAGGTGCTCGGGGTCGACCCGGTCAAGAACCTCGTCGTGCCGCGCTTCCTCGCGCTGATCTCGATCACGGCGCTGTTCGACGTCTTCGCGATCGTCTTCGGCGTCACCGGCGGCATGGTCGCGACGTGGGTCAACGGCGCGCGCGTCGAGCCGTTCTTCGCGACCTTCTGGACCAGCTCGTCGACGACCGACCTGTGGGGATCGCTCGTCAAGTGCACGATCTTCGGCGGCGTGACGGCGATCATATGCTGCTACAAGGGGATGACCGTCAGCGGCGGCGCCGCGGGCGTCGGACGCGCGGTCAACCAGGCGATCGTGATGGTCTTCCTCTCGATAGGCGTCGTCAACTACGTCTTCACGCAGACGCTCCTGGCGACCCACCCCGAGATCAACCTGATCCGCTGAGCGCGGTCGGCGCGGCGGCGCCGCGGCTCAGATCGGGCCGGCGGGCACCGCCAGCACCGGCCGGTCGGCGAGGTGCAGCAGCCGGTGCGGGGTCGAGCCGATCAGCGCGCCCTTGACCGGGTGCTCACGGGCGCTGCCGACGACGATCATGCGCGCGTCGAGGATCCGCGCCTGCGACAGCAGCGCGTCGACCGGCCGCTGCCCGACGAGGATCACCTCGGCCGGCACCTGCTCGGCCTCGGCGCGCGCCAGCGCATGGCGCGTGACGCGCTCGCCCAGCTCGCGCGCGGCCGCCAGCACCGCGCTGTGCTCCTCGCCCTGGCGGCCCGGCGGCTCGTAGCCGAAGACGATCACGAGCCGGTCGCCGAGCGCGCGCGCCAGCTCGATTGCGGCATGCAGCGCGGCGCGGGCGCTGTCGGAGTCGTCGAAGCCGACGACGAGCGCGCGCGGCTCGCTCATGCCGCGCCGGCCCCCGCCTTGTCCTCTTCCAGCACGACCCTGCCGGCGGCCACGTCGGGGTCGACCGCCTCGAAGCTCGGGCGGCCGAAGAAGTCGCGGTGGCCGCCGAGCCGCCAGACGGCCATGAAGACGACGCCGAGCAGCAGGAAGCCGATCCCGATCACCGTCGGCAGCCCGATCCCGAAGATCGCCGAGCCGGTGTAGGAGGTCTCCGGGTCGGCGTAGTCGATCGTCGCCTTCACCCACAGGTAGCCGAGCACGAGCGCGCCGATCGCCGGCGCGACGCCGATGAAGAGGAACGATCTGACCGATCTCGTCAGCTCGCGGCGGTAGTGGATGACGCAGGCGATGCCGGTCAGCGCGTAGTAGAAGGCGATCATCAGCGCCAGCGCCGTCAGCGTGTCGAAGAGGAAGTTCTCCGAGAAGGCGCTGACCCCGACGTACCAGACGGTCGCCACGACGCCGATCACGATCGTCGAGACGTGCGGCGTCAGGTAGCGCGGGTGGATCCGCCCGAGCGCGGCCGGCATCGCGTCGGCGCGCGCCATCGAGAGCGTCGTGCGCGAGGCCGGCAGGATCGTCGTCTGCGTCGAGGCGAGCGCCGAGGTCAGGATCGCCAGCACGACCAGCTTGTCGAGCGGGGACCCCAGCACGTCGGCCGCGAGCGTCGAGAAGATCCCCTCGTCGTCGGCGAACTCGCTCAGCAGTCTGGGGCCCGCGTAGGCGACGCAGGCGACCGTCGTGACGATGTAGGTGACGAGCAGGATCACCGTGCTCAAGATGCCGGCGAGGCCCGAGGCGGCGCCGTCGCCGCTGGTCTCCTCGGTCAGGTTGACGGCCGACTCCCAGCCCCAGTAGATGAAGACGCCGGTCAGCATCCCCACCGTCAGGACGCTGAGCGAGTCGACCGCGAACGGCGAGAGCCACGACAGCTGCGGGTCGACCGAGGTCGACGGCGCGCCGCCGAAGGCGACCTTCCCGAGCGCGACGACGGCGAACAGCAGCAGGCCTGCGACCTGGCCGAAGATCAGCACCCGCTGCAGCGTCGCCGACGCCTCGGTGCCGATCACGCAGACCCACGTCATGATCGCTATCAGGCAGACGGCGAAGGCGATCACGGCCCACTTCGACTCCGCCGCGGCGTCCCAGCCGACGAGCAGGAAGGCGTAGCGCGCGGCGACGTCGGCGAGCGAGCCGACGACCAGCACGCCGGTCATCGTGATCGCCCAGCCGCCCATCCAGCCGACGTACGGGCCGAGCGTGCGCGTCACCCACGAGAAGGTCGTGCCGCAGTCGGGATCGGCGCGGTCCATGTAGTAGAAGGCCGCGGCGATGAAGAACATCGGCACGAACGAGGCGATCAGCACCGCCGGCGCCTGCACGCCGGCGTCGATCACGATCAGCCCGATCACAGCGGCCAGCGAGTAGGCCGGCGCGGTCGACGCCAGCCCGATCACGAGCGCGTCGACGAAGCCGATCGCGTCCTTCTTGAGTCCCTTGGACTCGACAGCCCGCGGTGCCATGGGCGGCGAGCCTACCCGAGCGCGGCGTGGCAGACTCTCCGAACCCCCGGCACTGATCCCAGCGACTGCAGCGAGGAGACCCATGAGCGAGCAGCAGCCTTACGTGCGACCCGAGACCGTCGCGCTTCACACGGGCCAGCAGCCGGATCCGACGACCAACGCGCGCGCCGTCCCGATCTACCAGACGACGTCGTACGTCTTCGACGACGCGCAGCACGCGCAGGACCTGTTCGCGCTGGCCGTGCCGGGCAACATCTACACGCGCATCATGAACCCGACCTGGTCGGTGCTGGAGGAGCGCGTCGCCGCGCTCGAGGGCGGCGTCGCGGCGCTGGCGCTCGCCTCCGGTCAGGCCGCGGTGACGTACTCGGTCCTCAACATCGCGCGCTCCGGCGACAACATCGTCGCGCTCTCGACGCTCTACGGCGGCACGTACAACCTCTTCGCGCACACGCTGCCGCAGTACGGCGTCGAGGTCCGCTTCGTCGATCCGGACACGCCGGAGGCGCTCGCCGCGCTCGTCGACGAGCGCACCCGCCTCGTCTTCGGCGAGACGATCGGCAACCCGCGCCTCAACGTCGTCGACATCAGAGCGTGGGCCGACGCCGCGCACGCGCAGGGGCTGCCGCTGATCATCGACAACACGGTCCCGACGCCGGTGCTGAGCCGCGTCTTCGACCACGGCGCCGACATCGCCGTCCACTCGGCGACGAAGTTCATCGGCGGTCACGGCACGACGATCGGCGGCATCGTCGTCGACTCGGGCAGATTCGACTGGGTCGCGCACAGCGAGCGCTTCCCGGGCCTGACGCAGCCCGACCCCTCCTACCATGGCGTCGTCTGGTCCGACGCGCTCGGGCCGGCCGCCTACATCGGCCGCGTCCGCACCGTGCTGCTGCGCAACACCGGCGCGGCGCTGTCGCCGTTCAACGCCTTCCTGCTGCTGCAGGGCCTGGAGACGCTGCCGCTGCGGATCGAGCGCCACAGCGAGAACGCGCTCGCCGTCGCCAAGCACCTGCAGTCGCACGCGGGCGTCACCTGGGTCAACTACCCGGGCCTGGAGAGCAGCGAGTACTACGAGGTCGGCCAGCGGATCCTCTCGGGCGGCGAGGGCGCGCTCGTGACGTTCGGGATCGAGGGCGGCCGCGACTCGGGGCGCGACTTCATCGGCGCGCTGAGACTGTTCTCGCACCTCGCCAACATCGGCGACGCGAAGTCGCTCGCGATCCACCCGGCGACGACGACGCACTCGCAGCTCGACGACGGCGAGCTGGACGCCGCCGGCGTGCCGCAGGACCTCGTCCGCCTGTCGGTCGGGATCGAGCACATCGACGACATCGTCGCCGACATCGACCAGGCGCTGGCGAAGGTCCGCGCCGGCGCGGGTGCCTGACGGAATCGGCAAGGTCGAGACGCAGCGGGCGGTCGTCTTCGACGACGACCGCCCGCTCGTGCTCGAATCCGGGGCGCGGCTGACGCACGTCGAGGTCGCCTACGAGACGTACGGGACGCTCGCCCCCGACGGCGGCAACGCCGTCTTCGTCTGCCATGCGCTGTCGGGCGACGCGCACGCCGCCGGCCACCACGACGGCGACCGCCGCCCCGGCTGGTGGGACAACATCATCGGCCCCGGCCGGCCGCTCGACACCGACCGCTTCTTCGTCGTCTGCGCGAACGTGCTCGGCGGCTGCAAGGGCACGACCGGGCCCGGCTCGACCGACCCGGCGAGCGGCAGACCGTACGGGCTGCGCTTCCCGCTGCTGGCGGTCCGCGACCTCGTCGAGACGCACCGCGCGCTGCTGCGGCAGCTCGGCGTCACGCGGCTGCTGGCGGCGATCGGCGGCTCGCTCGGCGGGATGCAGGCGCTGCAGTGGTCGCTCGACCATCCCGGCGAGGTCGGCGGCGCGCTCGTGATCGCCTCCTCGGCGCGGCTCTCGGCGCAGAACATCGCCTTCAGCGCGGTCGCACGCGAGGCGATCATGCGCGATCCCGACTTCGCCGGCGGCGACTATTACGAAGCCGGCAGAGCAGGCCGGCCCGATCGCGGCCTCGCGCTGGCGCGGATGATCGGCCACATCACGTACCTGTCGGAGGAGTCGATGCGGCAGAAGTTCGGCCGCCGCATCCAGGACGCGGTCGAGCCGCGCTTCGGCTTCGACGTCGACTTCGAGGTCGAGTCGTACCTCGCCCACCAGGGGCAGTCGTTCGTCGAGCGCTTCGACGCCAACACCTACCTCTACATGACGCGCGTGATGGACTACTTCGACCCGTTCGCCGATCCGGCCCGCATCGGCCGGCAGGTCGCCGCCGGGCGTGCCGCAGAGGGCGGCGGCACGAGCTACCTGGTGCTGTCGTTCGACTCCGACTGGCGCTTCTCGACCGAGCACGCGCGCGAGATCGCCGACGTGTTGCGCGGCGCCGGCGCACCCGTCACCTTCCGTGAGCTGAGCGCGCCGCACGGCCACGACTCGTTCCTCTTCCCGGTGCCCGAGTACCACCGCACGGTGGCGGGCTTCCTCGACCGGCTGGCGGCCGCCCGTGCGCGCTGACCTCGACGTCGTCGCCGCGCTCGTCGGGCACGGCGTGCGCGTCGTCGACCTCGGCTGCGGCGACGGCGCGCTGCTGGAGGCGCTGATCGCGCGGCAGGCCTGCGAGGGGCTCGGCGTCGAGCGCGACGACGAGCGTTTCCACGCCTGCGTCGCGCGCGGCGTCCCCGTCACCCACGGCGACCTCGAGGCGGAGCTGCCGCGGCTGGCGGACGGCGCCTTCGACTGCGCGGTCCTGTCGCTGACCCTGCAGGCGGCGCAGCGGCCGGTCGACGTGCTGCGCGAGATGCGCCGCGTCGCGCCCCGCCGCGTCGTCTCGCTGCCGAACTTCGCGCACTGGCGGATCCGCTTCGACCTCGCCCGCACCGGCCGCATGCCGATCAGCCCGGCGCTGCCGTACCAGTGGTACGAGACGCCGAACATCCACCTCTGCACGCTGCGCGACTTCGAGGCGACCGTCGCCGAGGTCGGCATGCGCATCGGCCGCCGCGTGCTGCTCGACGCCGCCGGCCGCCCGGCCGCGCGCGGCGCCCGCCTGGCGCCCAACGCGCTCGCCGCGCGCGCGGTCTACGTGCTGGAGGGGTGAGCGCGCGGGCGCGGTCTGCGCCCGCCGCCGCTCAGGCGCGCTGGTCCGCGCGGCCGACCGCGTCCTGCACGCTGCTCAGCCCGGCGGCGCGGGCGCGCGCGGCGAGGCCGCGGTTGATCGCGCGCGGCCACAGCGGGCCGCCGTAGACGAAGCCGGTGTACGCCTGCACGAGCGTCGCGCCGGCCTCGATCCGCTCCCACGCGTCGTCGGCGCTCTCGATCCCGCCGACGGAGATCAGCGTCAGCTCGTCGCCGGTGCGGGCGCGCAGGCGCCGCAGCACCGCCAGCGAGCGTGCCTTCAGCGGCGCGCCGGAGAGGCCGCCGAAGCCGATCTGCTCGACCTCGTGCGCGGGGGTGGCGAGGCCGTCGCGCCCGATCGTCGTGTTCGTCGCGATCAAGCCGGCGAGCGAGCGCTCCAGCGCGAGGTCGGCGATCGCGTCGATGTCCTCGTCGGCGAGGTCGGGGGCGATCTTGACCAGCAGCGGCAGCCTGATGCCATGCGCGCTCAGCTCGTCCTGGACCGCCTCGATCAGCGTCCGCAGGCGCTCGGTCGACTGCAGGTCGCGCAGCCCGGGCGTGTTCGGCGAGCTGACGTTGAGCACGAGGAAGTCGGCCAGCGGCGCGAGCGCGCGCACCGATGCGCGGTAGTCGGCGTCGATCTGCTCGTCGCCGACCGCTCTCGTCTTGCCGACGTTGATCGCGACGACGTCGCCGGGGCGGCGCTGCTGCAGGCGCGGGCGGACGGCGGCGGCGCCGGGGTTCGGGAAGCCCATCCGGTTGACCATCGCGCGGTCGCGCGGGAGGCGGAAGATCCGCGGCCGCTCGTTGCCGGTCTGGCCCTGCGCGGTGACGGTGCCGACCTCGACGAAGCCGAAGCCGAGCGCGGCGAGCCCGTCGAAGGTCGAGCCGTCCTTGTCGAAGCCGGCGGCGACGCCGAGCGGACTGGGGAAGGTGAGGCCGAGCGCGTGTGTGCGCAGGGCGGGGTCGTCGGGCCGCAGCAGCCGGCGCGTCAGCGCGCGCAGCGGTGCGATCGCGCTCAGGAGCGCCAGCACCCGCGCGCCGAGATGGTGGGTGCGCTCGGCGTCGAGACGCGTCAGCAGGTGCTTGAAGAGAAGGCGGTACAGCACGCCGGCGGCAGGCTACCGGGGCGCGCGGCTGGCCGCCGCGCGCCCCGAGGGGCGTGCCGGGCGCGCGGCGTGGCCGCGCGCCCGGATGCGTCAGTGCGTCGGTCGCGTCAGCGGATCGAGCCGTTGATCGGGTCGATGCCGAACGTCTGCGCCGAGCCGGCGCCGCGCGAGAAGGTCGCGTTGGCGGCGTTGAGGACCCACGGCCGCGGCAGCGCCTCGGCGTCGAGGAACGCGGTGAACTGTCTCGTCGCGGCCGAGCAGCTCATCGCCGAGCCGACCGGCAGCGTGATCTCGTAGGTGCCCTTCGGCACGTAGAGGCTGCCGATGTGGTCGTTGTGCATCACTCTGAACGTGCCGCACGTGTAGGCCGAACGGCCGCCGCCGCCGGTGCTCGAGCTGTTCTTCGTGGCCGTGAAGGCGAAGCCGCCCATGTTGTCCTGGAAGCTCGCCTTGCCGGTCGAGCCGGTGATCGTCCACGGAGCCGGGACGCCACGGGGCATGTCGAGGAACTGCGCGAACTGGGCCGACGCCTGCGCGCAGCTGAGGCCGCGCTGGATCGCGATCGTGTACTGGCCGCGCGGCAGCGAGACCGAGCCGATGCGGTCGTTGTGCAGGACGCTGAAGCTGCCGCCGCAGGTCGTCGAGCCGCCGTTCGGCGGGGTCGGCGGCGCCGGCGGGCTCGGCGCGGCGAGCTTGACGGAGAAGCTGCTGCTGCCGTTGGTGAAGCTCTTCGCCGACGCGTTGAGGCGCCACGGGTAGGGCAGGTCGCCGTCGTAGTCCTGCAGGAAGTCGGCGAACAGGGTCGAGGCCTGCGCGCAGGTGAGCTTGTTGACCGTGACGTAGTAGGCGCCGGCCGGCAGCGACATCGCGCCGATCCGGTCGTTGTGCAGCACCTGGAAGGTGGCCGGACATCTGGTCGCCGCCGAGGCGGTCGCGGCGGGCAGCGCGAACACCGCCATCAGGCTCGCGACGAGCGCGACGCGAATGATTCCCTTCAACACGAGGCAGTTCCTCCAACCGGGGTTCGTTCGGCGGGAATGGCCTGGTTGCCACCCCCTCCATGCGCATCGGTAGCGACGCGCGAAGCTTGAGGGTCCTGGTTCGCCGTCTGCCGCGCCGGTCCTGTGCGGCGGGTGGGCGGCAGGTCAGGCGGCGCGGACGTCGAGGAGGTCGGTCGACCCCGCTCGCGCAGGCGCCTAGACTCGTTCTGTGGCCATACACCGCAGCAGCGACGGCTCGGATCCGCTCCGGGCCGATCGCGTCGCGCACGTCGCCGGGGACGAGGAGAGACGGCTGGCCCGCTCCTCCCGCCTCGGCGAGGGCACGCTCGCCTGCCCGGACTGCGACGCGCCGGTCGCGCTGCCCGACGGCCGCCCGCTCGGTCCCGCCGACGCGCTCGCCTGCCCCTACTGCGACCACGCCGCGGCGGTGCGCGACTTCCTCTCGCTCGCCGCCCCCAGCCGCCCCGCGCGCGTCGTCGTGCGGATCGTGCTGCGCGACGCGCCCGCCACGGCGTCCTGACGACGAGCGGCGACTGCGCCGCTTGCGCGCTGCGAGTCGCTTGTGACGGGAGCCGCGCTCGCGCGTAGGTTGTGGGTACAGCGTGTTCCGCTAGGGAAGGCAGAGATCGAGATGACCAGAGAACGACGATTCCGCCCGGCCGTCGTGGTCGGCCTGCTCACGGCGTTCGTTGCCGCAGCAGTCGTCGCCGCCTTCGCCGTCGTCCCCGCGACCGCGATCACGCCGGTCAGCCCCGGCCCGCCCGATCCGCAGATCAGAGACGGCACCGCCCAACGCGAGCTGGACGCCGCGCGTGATCGCTGGGCCGCGCTCGGCGTGCGCTCCTACCGGCTGCGCGTGCGAGTCAGCTGCTTCTGCCCCGACACGATCCGCAGAGCGCGCACGATCGTCGTCCGCCGCGGCAAGCCGGTCGGCCCCGTGCCCTCGCACCTGCGCCGCTACGCGACCGTCCCGCGCCTCTTCACCCGCGTCCAGGACGCGATCGACGCCGACGTCGCACGTCTCACAGCGACCTACGGCGCCCACGGCGTCCCGAAGACGATCTACGTCGACCAGAGCGAGATGATCGCCGACGAGGAGCAGGGTGTGACCGTCGACCGCTTCAAGGCGGGCGGATGAGGGATGGGCGTAGGGGGCGCGCGAACGCACAAGGGTGCGCATAGCCATCGCGGGCGTCAGGGGTAGCTTTTGAGATCGCTTTTGAGAAAGTGCAACAGTGTACGATTCTCATATGGAGTCTCAAACTCGCCTGTTCGACGATCCGCCTCCGGCACTTGACCAAGTCCTCTCGGACATCGTGCCGTTGGTCGGTCCGTGGGATGCGGCCAAGCGAGAAGGTCTCCGGCTCGACTTCAAAGAGACGCCCGAAACCACTCGAACCCCGGATGTGCGACGGGCTGAAGCCCGACGCCATCTGATGGATGACATCGTGGAGACGGCCGTGAGTTTCGCGAACTCCGAAGGCGGGCTGCTCGTTCTTGGGGTGCGCAACAGATCGGCGGCTGGAGAAGCCGTCGTGGTGGGGGTCGATCTGGAGCAATGGTCGCCCGGCGAAGTCCGCGACAAGGTCTTCGGTTCAACAACACCGCATCTCGCCGTCGTCGTTCAGCCGGTTCCATTGCACGGGACGACCGTTCTCGTCGTCCAGGTGCAGAAAGGTGCAGACGTCTACGGCACCACGAGGGGGATGTTCAAGTGGCGACGCGAGGACCGCAATCAACCTCTTGACGAAGCGACGATGCGCGGTCTGCGTGCGTCACGGAGTCTGTACGACTGGAGTGCCGAACCGACCGCGCTCGGCTCGAGCGCAGTCTCCCGTGCCGCGCTGGAGGAGGCGGCCGCCCGGCTGAGTCAACGTGGTGCTCATGACTTGGCGGGGACCGCTGTTTCGGATCCGGCGCAGTTCCTGCGGGACTGTGGACTCTTGGATGGAGATGGGCGACTGCGGCGTGCCGGGATGTTGCTCTACGGGAGTGAGCGAGCACTGCGAGAGACGATCCCGAATTGGGGGGTGTTGCTGCGCACGGCTCCGTCACCGGGCGCGGAAGGGGCCGTGCTCCTCCGGCGGGATGAGACGAGGAAACCTCTTGTGTCGCTCATCGACGAGCTTCTGCTCCGCCTCGGTTCCCTGGTGCAGACGCAAACCATCCGAGCCGGTGCTCAACAGGTCGACCTCGTCGACTACCCGCCGGATGCGCAGCGTGAGTTGTTCGCGAACGCATTCGCGCACCGGGACTGGGAGACGCCCGGCATCGTCGAGGTGCTGCACACGCCTCACGAGCTGCAGGTCTCTAGTCCAGGGGGACTCCTCCCAAATGTCCATCCCGAATCGTTGCTCCGTGCGACAGCACCCCGCAATCCTCTGCTGGCACGCGAGATGGCGCGGCTGCGGCTCGCTGAGCAGGCAGGACAGGGCTTCGATCGCGTCTACCGTGAACTGGCGCGCATCGGAAAACCGCCGCCGATCATCGAGGACGGTGCCTCGTTCCGCGTCACGCTCCCCGGCGGGACAGGCGACGCTGTCGTCGCGCGTTTCGTCTCTTCCGGCGCGGTGCCGGTGCTGCGAGAGGATCTTGACCTGCTGCTCGTGCTGCTCTATCTCCGCGATCATCGAGTCGTCGATGCAACTAAGGCGAGCGGCATCCTTCAGCGCGAGCCCGCTGCTGCACAGCGGGCCATCGAGCGAGGTGTCGAGGACAGACTGTGGGAGTCGACGAAAGGAACCGCACGTCGATCGCAGCCGTCGTATCGCTTGACCCAAGGCACGATCGCAGCTTTGCGGTCCGCTCTGCGGTATCGAACTGAGACTATCGACGGGGACGATCAGAAGCTGATTCGTCGCCTTCGGCGAAACGGTCGAATCACCAATGCCGACGTCCGTGACTACCTCGATTGTGACGTCTTTCTTGCGCGCGACCGACTTGCTCGCATGCGCAAGCGAGGGTGGATCGAGTTCTTGCCTGGCGGGCCGACACGTGGCGCCGACGTCGTGTACGTCAAGACCGATAGGTTCGACCACGACCTCGACAGCTAGCACGGAGCCGGCTCGGAGCGTCGATCGGGAGCCGGGCGAAATGGAGGCGGGGGGAATCGAACCCCCAACTCCGCCTTGCAAAGGCGGCGTGTTCCCGTTAGCACTACGCCCCCGGGGATCGCTGAATCCTAGCCCCGCGGGCGCGAGCGCGTGGCGCGGGCGTCAGGACGGCGTCAGAAGATGCCGAACGCGAGCGCCAGCGCGACCGCGAGCGTGGCGGTGACGGCGATCGCGCTGGTCCATGTCGTAGCGTCGGCGGCGAGGCGCAGGTTGAGGCCGGTCTGGTGGGCGACGAGCACCGTGTTGACGCCGGAGGGCATCGCCGCCAGCAAGGGGTAGGTCGCCGGCAGTCTCACGACGAACAGCGAGACGGCGAGGACGATCAGCGGCATCAGCGCCATCCGCAGCGCGATCACCGCCGCGACCGCGCGCGTCAGCGGCGGCGGGACGCGCAGCGCGCCCTCGTCGGCCTCGTTGGCGAGCGTGATCCCGACGACGATGAAGCCGAGCGGCAGCAGCAGGTAGACCGCCAGCTTCGACGGGAACACGAGCGCGTCCGGCGCCCATGACTCGGGCACCGCCAGCGCGATCGCGAGCGCGTAGAGGACGGGGTTCTTCAGCAGCGTCGTGAGCGTGTGGCGGCCGAGGTGCTTGTCCTCGCCGGCGGTCCCCAGCAGCGCGCCGATCGTGTAGCTGCCGAAGACGAACGCCGGCGCGGAGACGAGCACGTCGTAGGCGACCGCCTGCGAGAACTCGGCCTCGGAGAACAGCGCCGCGCACAGCGGCAGGCCGAAGAAGCCGGTGTTCGCCTGGATCGTGCAGACCATCGCGGCGCCGGCCGACGGCTTGTCGAGCCCCAGCGGACCGCGCGCGACCAGGTACATCAGCGCGGTCATCGCGCACAGCAGCACGAGCGCGAGCGCGATCCCTATGCCGACGTTCGCGGTCAGGTGCAGCCGCGCGATCGAGACGTACGAGACGAACGGCATCAGCACGAACAGCATCAGCTGCACGAGCCGGTGCCGCACCCGCTGCGCCGAGGACCCGCCCAGCCGCCGCTCGATCATGACGCCGGCCGCGACGGCGAGCACGACGGTCACGACGACGGGGAGCACGGCGCCGATGCTGTCACGAACGGTTCGACGAGCGTCGTGCGGTCCGACCAATCCGGCGCGCGCGAGGGCTACTCTCACCGCACCGTGCTGTCCCGGACCTCATCGCTGCTGCTGCGCGACAGCCGCCCGTCGCCCGCGGCCGGCATCGCCGCCGGGGCGTTCGCGGTCGTCGTCACGACGGCGCTGATCTTCCCGCTGCGGGAGATCGTCCCGGCCGTCTCGACCGGCGTCATCTACCTGCTCGCGGTGCTGCTCGTCGCGACCTGGTTCGGGCTCTGGGTCGGCCTCGGGACCGCCGTCGCCAGCGCGCTCGCGTTCAACTGGTTCCACATCCCGCCGACCGGCCGCTTCACCGTCAGCGACCCGCAGAACTGGGTCGCGCTGGCGGTCTTCCTCGTCGCCGCCGCGATCGCCTCGACGCTCGCCGAGATCGCCCGCGCACGCACTCGCGAGGCGATCCTGCGCCGTCGCGAGGCCGACCTCGCCGCCGAGCTGGCGCAGTTGCTGCTCGGCGGCGCCGACGTGCGCGCCGCGCTGCCCGCCGCCGCCGAGCGCCTCACGCGCGCGCTCGACCTCGCGCCCGGCGCCGCGATCGAGCTGGGCGAGCCCGCCGATGGCGCGGGGATCCCGCTGCGCGCCGCCGACGGCCGCCCGCTCGGCGCGCTTCGCCTCGCCGCGCCGCCGGCCGCCGACGCAGACGAGCGCCTGCGCGAGCGGGTCGTGCCGAGCCTCGAGACGCTGCTCGGCGTCGCGCTCGATCGTGAGGCGCTCCAGCACGAGGTCGTCGAGACGCAGGCGCTGCGCCGCGGCGACGACCTCAAGACCGCGCTGCTGCGCGCCGTCTCGCACGACCTGCGCTCGCCGCTGACCGCGATCGCGACCGCCGGCGAAGCGCTCTCCTCGCCGTCGCTGACCGACAGCGAGCGCGACGAGCTGGCCGCCGCCGTCACCGGCGAGGCGCAGCGGCTCTCGCGCCTGGTCGACAAGCTGCTCGACCTCTCCCGCCTCCAGGGCGGCGCGGCCGCCCCGCGGCCGGACTGGATCTCCGTCGAGGAGGTGCTGCGCGTCGCGATCGACGAGATCCCGCACGCGGCCGGCTTCAACGTCGGGATCGACCGCGACCTGCCGCTCGTGCGCGCCGACGCCGCGCAGCTCGAACGGGCCTTCGCCAACCTGCTGGAGAACGCCGCCCGCTACGGCGGCGACCATCCCGTCGCTGTTCGGGCGCGGGCGGTCGGCCACCGCCTGCTGATCCGCATCGTCGACCGCGGACCGGGGATCCACGGGCGCGAGCTGGAGCGCGTCTTCGAGCCGTTCTACCGCGCGCCGGACGTGCGCGGCGACGGCCACGTCGGATCGGGGCTCGGGCTGGCGGTCGTGCGCGGCTTCGTCGAGGCCAACGGCGGCCGCGTCTGGGCCGAGTCGCTGCCGGGGCAGGGGACGACGTTCGTGGTCGAGTTGCCGCTGGACGAGGTGCGAGAGCCGGTGGCGCAATGAGCGGCCGCATCCTCGTCGTCGACGACGAGCTGCAGATCCTGCGCGCGCTGCGCGTGATCCTGCGCGACGCCGGCTACGAGCCGGTCACCGTCGCGACCGCCGAGGAGGCGCTCGACGCCGCCGCCACGCGCCCGCCCGACGCCGCGATCGTCGACCTCGTGCTGCCCGACGGCGACGGGATCGAGGTGACGCGCCAGCTGCGCTCGTGGAGCGAGATGCCGATCCTCGTGCTGTCGGCGGTCGGCGAGGAGGAGCAGAAGGTGCGCGCGCTGGAGGCCGGCGCCGACGACTACGTGACGAAGCCGTTCGGCGCGCGCGAGCTGGTCGCCCGGCTGGCGGCGGCGCTGCGCCGTGCCGGCCGCAGCGCTGAGGAGCCGACGATCGCCGTCGACGGCCTCGAGCTGGACCTTGCGCGACGGGTCGTGCGGCGCGAGGGCGAGGAGGTCCACCTGACGCCGATCGAGTACGACCTGCTGCGCGTGCTGGCGCGCAACCGCGGCCGCCTGCTGACCCACCGCGCGCTCCTGACGGAGGTGTGGGGACCGGCCTACGGCGACGACATCCGCACGCTGCGGACCCACATCGCCAACCTGCGCCACAAGATCGAGCCGCCCGGCGGACCGCGCTACATCCGCACCGATCCGGGCGTCGGCTACCGCTTCGCCGGCTAGGCAGCTTGCAGCGCGCGCCCCGCGCTGCTGTCATGTCGCCCCGCAATGCTCGCCTCGGTCGCCAACGCGCTGCTCGCGCTCGTCCTGCTCGTGAGCGCCGGGGCGAAGCTCGCCCGGCCAGCCGCCGCACAGGCCGCGCTCGCCACGCACGGTCTCGTGACGCCCCGCGCCCGCACGCTCGCGTGGGCGGCGGCGATCGTCGTCGAGGGGGCGCTCGCCGTCGCGGTCGCGCTCGGGAGCGCGCTCGCGGCCTACGCCGCCGCCGCGCTGATGGCCGTCTTCGCGCTGCTGCTGGTGCGGGCGCTGCGCGCCGGAAGAGCGGGCGCCGCCTGCGGCTGCCTCGGCGCGCGCGGCCGCGTCGGCGCGCCGGCCGTCGCGCGGGCGGCGCTGCTGGCGGTCGCCTTCGCGGCGCTGCCGTCGGTCCCCGACGTCGACCCGGCCGCGACCGGCTGGCTCGCGCTCGGCCTCGCCGCCGCGCTCGCCGGGCTGGCGGCGCTCGCGCTGCTGGTGCTCGCGCTGGCGCGCGAGGTCGGCGAGCTGCGCGCCGCGGTCGGACCGCAGCCGGCGCTCGAGATCCCCGGCGAGGGACCGCCGCTGGGCGTGCCGGTCGAGCTGATCGGGCGCTTCGAGCTGCGCGAGCGGACGCGCT